>JADZDJ010000218.1 GCA_020851115.1 Pirellulales bacterium | reverse complement strand
CGCGACATTCGCAACCTGACCTTCCAGTTGAAGCCCGTCGTGGCAGACGCCCGCATCTTCATGGATAAGGTCGCCACCGAGCCAGGCCGAATCATCAACGGGGCCGTGAACCCGAGTATGGTGAAGTGATGCTGAATCACGGTGAACTTGCACGTGTACTATTGTTGTAGGGTTTGCGGCCACGAATCAGTGAACAGTTCCGCCAAGAAAATAGCGTAGAGCGGCTTCATCCTGCCGACGCAATAATTGACCCGTACGCATTGGTTGACTACACTGGGCACTTCCTCACCCTGTAGTGGGGTGAAGATGTCCTATGTGTGTACCGATACGACAACAGTGCGGATTTGCGGTCTTTTGCTTGGGCCGACGAGCAATTTCAGGTGCACTCATGGTGCTGTACCTGCTCGTTTGTGCTGGTGTGCCGCTTCCGATCGTGCGAACTTCTTCACACCGCTATGAACGTTTCCCGTGTGAAGCGTGTGGCTGCGGATGCGATTCGGCCGAGCAATGTTGGCGGTCGTGTTGCTGCCACACTCTTGCAGGGCGACTTGCCTGGGCTGCGGCAAACCAGGTGATTCCGCCCGATTATGCCTTGGCAGAAGCCCGTCGAGCCGGGCTTGATGTAACGGGCCGACCTTCCGCTACCCATTTCGTTGTCAAGGTTAGTGGCCCTCACAGTTGTTGCACAGCATCGGAGTGCTGCAAACCTGCGGCAACTAGTTCACGCGGTAAGTCCAACATGAATTCCGACCACAAGCATCACCGTTCGAAAAGTGCAACTGATCAGGTGACGGGTTGGCGAGCACTGGCCTGCCAGGGCCAATCACTTGGCTGGTTGGCTGCAGTGCCGTCTCTCATCAACGTGGGTACCGAATATTCGTTACAGCTCTTGCCGATTACTTGGCTGGGGCCGCACATTTCAGAAAAGGCCAGCGAAGTTCGCTACGCACCTTCTCTTCCGCCGCCAGAACAGGCTTAGTCGGTTCTGTCTGAAGGCCACCCCGGGCTGTACCGCAAGCGATGCCGCGTACAATGAGCGGCCGTCGATTCTTCATTCGCCGGTTCCGCATCCCATGCGCGGTGTGCTAGGGCTTGCCGCAATTGCTGCGCCATTGGCCGCATTGTTGCAAGTTGGTGTGAGAGAATCTCGATGAGAGAACTGCGATCGGCGTTGACACTGGTCGAGCTGCTGGTTGTGATCGCGATCATCGGCGTACTTGTGATGCTATTGCTACCCGCTATTCAAGCGGTTAGGTCGGCATCTCGGCGTGCGTCGTGCGCGAATAACCTTAAGCAAATCGGTCTTGCTCAACATTACTATCTCGAAGCTCATCGCGGTGAATTTCCGCGCAGTACCCATTCGGCACTGGCGCACGAGGAAATGCCGTGGGAGTTCGCGATCGCGACGCATCTCGACCCAACGGCTCGCCCGGATACGGGAATGCTGCCGACCAGTTTGCTTGGCAGCATTTACCGATGCCCGCAGGATGACCGCCTCGATCACGGGCTCGAGCCTCGTGATTGGAGCTACGGCCAAAACGTGTGGTTCGAACTCACGCCGATGGAAATGTTGGAATTGACCGGGAACGCGAACGGGCCAACCTACCGTCACTTGCGGTGCGTCCCAACAACTTCGCGGACGGTACTAACGGCGGAAATCCGAGTCGTGGGTTACGCCGACCACGCCATGGGCCATTTGTGGTACCAGGGTGGCAAGCCGGAAGTCGACGCCCAGCGTCACAATGGCGTGTCCAACTACTTATGGGTAGACGGTCACGTCTCTGCAAACCAGTTTGATGAAACGTTTGATATCGAGAATCGTGTGGACCGTTGGGATCCAGGGCGAGCCGGCCTCCCGTAGTCGCAGCTTCAGGGCACCAAACACGATTCAACTAATTAACTAAGCAATTGTGTTCTTCTGTAAGGAGTTTGCATCTAATGAAAGTTCACTTGTTTGTCATATCGTTTGCCACACTGCTAGGCGTGACCACAAGAAGTTTCGCCGTCGATCCGCCCATGCCTGGCATGACTAATGGTGACGGAATCGTTGCCCATAATGGAATGAAGCACGCCAACGTTTCGCTGGCGGGTACGGTGGTCGATGTCCAAGTGGATGCCACACCGCCGACGCCCGTGACAATGATGTCTGGTTTCGGCACCGATTACACGCCCGCCAAGTTCGACGTGCTGGAGAACTCCTATTTCAACGCGCAATACGGCTGGATGCTGAGCGGCATTGCCAGTCCGCCCTCTGGAAGTAGCGTGTGGATCAAGCGTACAAACGCCACACAACCGGCTGGCTCGGCGTTTCACGTTTACGAAGCAGGGATGGGCATGGAGATGGCAATGTGGACCATGAATGAAATCTATGCCAGTGACGGAGCTTTGTGGCAGTGGGATGGCATGATGCAACACGACTATTACACTGCCGATCGTCCGGGCGTTTACTCCATGTCCTTCGAGGTTTACGTCGGCGATTCGATGGGCATGCCGCTAGCGGGCTACACGCATGGAGCGGCCACGTTCCAGTTTACCGCCGTGCCAGAACCAGGGACCGCCGTTCTCATGTTGTGTGGTCTATTGTGTCTTGGATTGCGCAGACGATAGATATTGCACCACTACTGTCTGGCTAACGTCTTTTTGTTTATTGATCAACCACTGATACGAAATGACGTTGCGTCGAAAAAATCGTGTACACGACTTCAGATTGCTTCTCTGTGTTTGGTCGTCACTCATGGGTTGACAGTCCGGCCACGATTTGCATCTTCGAGAAAATGTCGGTCCATCAGCCGAGGGCACGAAGCACATTCACAAAACTCAGCCCGTCAAGGTCGCCACGAATAACACGCGAAATCCCGATGATTTTCGATGGGTTCACATCATTTCCGTACGACTTTCCAAAGCTCGATTTGTAACTCCTTTTAGCGAAAGCACTTATAGCCGGACAGTAGTGATATTGCACATTGGGTCGGCTCCGAACCGCTCGGAGCCGACCTATCTACTATGTTGTTGAGTGAGAAGAAATATGCCTTTTTCCTTGCGCATTGCAGTTGTCCATATGTTGTTGGCCAGTTCGCAGACCTTTGCCGAGTACGTCATTCCGCAAATAGGCGGCGGTCAGGTTGGCCAAGGTGCTGCGCCCATGAAACATGCAGACATCACGTTCGACGGTACAAACCTTGCCGTTCAAGTTGATGACACGGTGGCAACACCTCAACTCCGTGCGCTCACCCCGCCCCATGCATTTGACCCCTCCATGCCGTGGAGTGTACTAACCGACAAAGCCTACAACTTCCAATACGGTTGGAATCCTGGTGGATTTATCTCTCTGCCAGCCGGCGGTTGGATTTGGATTGAACCGCTTTCGGCCACACCCGGATTGGAAGTCTATCAGCGCCCGCCTGCCGCTCCAGCCTACACGCCCATCTTCGGTACCGGCGGAAGTCCATCGCGGTGGCGATGGAGCGGCTCGATGACGCACAACACCTACGCCGTGTTAGATCCGACCCTGAGCCAATACTCGGCTAGTTACCGGGTTTACATCGGCGATACAACATCCGGCGAACCGTGGCCCGAGTATGGAAGCACCGATGTTTCCTTCTACTTCTCGGCAGCGCCCCTATTGGCCGGCGATTTTAACGACAACGGTGCCGTTGACGCTGCGGACTATGTAGTTTGGCGCAACAACCTGGGGACGACTAACTCGCTGCCCAATGACGTGGTGGGCGGTCCGGTGGGCCCGTTGCAATTCGCATTGTGGCGAGGCAACTTTGGTAACACATTAAGCAGTGGGATGCTCGTTTACAATTCGGTTCCGGAGCCGGTAGTTGGCTCTCTGATTGGTACCATGTTGATTGCTGCAACTTTCCGAAGACGCTCTAATCGATAGCCACAACTTTCGCAATCTAACCTTCCAGTTGAAGCCCGTGGTGGCAGACGCCCGCATCTTCATGGATAAGGTCGCCACCGAGCCAGGCCGAATCATCAACGGGGCCGTGAACCCGAGTATGGTGAAGTAGTTGCGAGTTGCGAAGGGTAAGGCGTGAGGTGCGAGTT
>JADZDJ010000217.1 GCA_020851115.1 Pirellulales bacterium | reverse complement strand
CTCTGGGCGACATGGCTGGGAACAGAACCGCCTCGATTAGAAGGAATCTTGCATTTACGCGCTAACATCGTAGTGGGACTGGAAGATGCGATGCGCCGTGCGATCCTTTCAACGCATCCGTTTACTGATCCCGATGCGGGTCTTCACGACAAAGTAAGGATTGATCGCCTTTACTACAACGAGAATAACCAATTGAGCTTTGAAGGTCAGCGATGGAATGAACTGCCGACAGAAGCCCGGGACAAACAGCACGCGAAATTGCACGAATTCGTTGCTGATGTCGTAGGCAAGTACTGGCCCGCTGCCTTGTTTCCGACGTTAACTGCGGCACGTCTCCCCGACGATCATGATTCTCGCCTCAGTGTTGAGGGGATCGCGTTTTTCAACAATAGCGATCCGGCACGCAGAAGCGTCTTGGCATATCTCTGGACGCTGGTGCCGCAACACGAAGAACTTGACGGCATCAGAGTGGATAGAGCGTATTACCAACGTGGTGTTTTGCATTTAAATGGCGTTAAGGCGACGCCCGGCCAGATCGTGCAACTTCAGAGATACATTGACCCTAACAACGTACTTTGGAAAACCCTTGCTCCACATGGAGTCGAGTTCAATACTTTTTGCGAAGTCCCCATTCAGGTGTTGAAGTCACGGGTCCAAACTCGATTGGCTGCCAACAAAGACGTCAATGGTGCAAGGATTCGACGCTTGTACTACAAATATGACGGTCGGGGAATCCGATTGACGTTTGAAATTGAACGCTGGAGTGACGCCTCGGAAGGCAAGTCCGACTTCAGTGATCGAGAATTGAACTGCGATTTGCCGGATGACGACCCGATCAAGATGGAGATCCAGGCGGAACTCGACGGCACTGGGGTCGAGTGGTCGGCCACAAGAGAACTAGGAAAGGAACCATGCTACAAAGTTGCCGCAGTAAGGAGCGATCTGTTAGCAGTTCTGAGGGAAAAGGTCCCTGACCGCAAAGATATGGATGGCGTTCGGCTTGACCGGGCTTTTTACGACCCCAAGGGAGTTCTGCATTTTACCGGTTTGATCGGGCGCGACGAGCAACTCAGCCTTGTCGAGCAATTGGTCCGTCATACTGTGGCAGGCCATGATGTCTGGGGGCAGTATGTTCGCGACGGCTGGGCCGTCGAACACGAGAATTTCGATCTATTGCCAATTGATCCGCTTTTGGCATGCATCCAGCACATCCTTCCCGGTTACGAGGAATTAGACGGCGCAGCGATCGCACGGATCTATCACCGGGCAGACGGCCAATTGGCCGTTGACGGCAGGGCAGCGGAGGATTCGCAGAAAGCTGCGATAGGTCGTATCCTCGCGAGTGAATTGTGGCGAATTGCGCCAGGACGGCGACGACTCTCGGCAAATTATTACGTGGCGAAGCGCAAAGGGGCAGCGGCTGCGGACGGCGGCACCGTAGAAGGGAAACCACGAATTGTTACCAGCGAATCGGGTCAATTTGAGGTATTTCCGATCGACCGCGATTTTTATAAGGCGCAGTCAATGCTGGGCGATGCGTGGCAACTCTACTGGAAGAATTGCTACACCGAGACAATTGAACTGCTGGACATTGCGCTGAGCTATGATTCAAAGTGTGTTGGTGCGTGGTACTTGCGGGCGCTGTGCTTCATCCAGCTGGACAAGATTCCGTTAGCTCGTCGGGACATCCGGCGCGCTGTACTTGTCAACAAAGGTTCGAGTTATCGCCTGAATGCTCGACACAGTTACCTAACGCGCGTTCAAGGCGAGCCTAGAACCTGCTTCGAAAGGCTTTTTCATGAGGCGCTCTTCAGCCGGCCCAACGGCTCGTTAATCAGCGAGCTTTGTGATGATTGCGACTGCTATGGACCGCGCAGCCGGACTTGCATTCACTGCCGCCAGCAGCGGTTGCCCTCAGGACTTCCTTGTCCGCATTATCTAATCGTTCCGGGTTGCACGACCTGTACGCCGGTTGACGGACATAGACAAGTGACACAATCAAAGTCGACAATGGCAACCGTGCTGGCGGTCAGCAAAGGTGTGAAATGAACTACTCAAAGATTCACGTCCAATATCGTGATGGGAGTAAGCCAAAGGGAATTAAGGTCGTCTTGGGATTTAGTGGTTTGCTCGGTGGCATGACGAAACCGGCATACACCGACTCTCAAGGGACGGCGCTTGTCGAGCATGCAAGTAAAGGGCGAGCCGACGTCTACGTCAGTGGCAAGAAGTGCGGTTCGTTGAGTGCGCCTGGCGAAACCGCAGTATTCATTTGATGTCAGTACAGGGCTTGGCATATGCCTACACTGGATACCTGATTGGCTGCGGCGCACGAAGCAAAGATGCAGGCTTCCTTGAGCTGTTTGCGTTCATATAGCATCGCAGCAAGTGACGCCAACAGTGTGTCTCCGGCCCCGCAAACATCCCGAATCTCCGTTGCCTCGGCGGGCAAGTACCAAGTCCCGCCTTCTCGTTCGGCAGCCACCATTCCGTGCCCGCCGTACGTCACTACAACACTGCACGCGTGTTCGTCTGCCAGTCGACGTGCCATCGCAAGCGGGCGCGTTAACTCGCTGGTCGCACTCAGTGCCTCGACCCGATTCGCCTTGATCAACGTG
>JADZDJ010000216.1 GCA_020851115.1 Pirellulales bacterium | reverse complement strand
GAGCAACTTCAACTCCAAGATCTCGCGATCTTTCTCTCGAATGCGTCGATCCTTCCCGTCCATGGCCCGACAGTACCAAATCCACGAAAATGACGCATCGGCAATTTGAGACCGTGAACGGTTACAAGCTAAAGGCATACAATGGCAATTGGATTCTCAACGGCCCTTGCGCTGCAACTAATCGCCCATGAAGCTGCTTATTCCGATATTAATTGCCTACTTGCTCCTAGCGGGGGCGCTGGTTGTTGGGCTAGTCATGGTCCGCGAGAACACATTGGCGGCCATGAGTAATCCGCAAGCCCAGGCTGACTGGGATGAATGGCGAGTGGCCGCAGCGAAAGAAACCGGTGAATCAACCCCTGTCCGGCGAACAGTCCCGGCGACCGCCGAACCGCCCACTTTAGTATTGATGCGCGATCACTTTGCCGCTGCTGTGTTCGGATTGCTGGCTCCAGCGACCGCACTTTACGTTTTTACTGCCTGGATTGTGGTCGGTGTCGTCCGACAATCTCGGAAAAGCAGCTTCCAGGAACCAAGCCGAACTGGAATCGCAGAGGCATCTCAGCCTGATTGGCAGGCTTGACTCCGATTTTTGCACTACTTTATTGGGATGCCAAACATCTTGCGGAGCAACGGTGAATATTACAGAAACCCAACCGCCATGCGATGTTGTGGCGCAATTTCCTGTTATACTTGCCGGGGTTGCTGCGTTTGGGAACTTTCAATTCAATGATCGCGTCTAACGCATTGGAATGGCTGTGAACGACGACTTCCAGCTCATCGACGAGGCACTGGCAGGCGATACGTCGGCGTTTGGACACTTGGTCACGAAATACCAAGACCGGTTGTACAACACGCTTGTACGGGTGGTTGGCTGCGTCGATGAGGCTCGCGACGTCTGTCAAGAAGCGTTTATTAAGGCCTACGTAAAGTTGTCGCTGTTTCAGCGCGAAAGCGCTTTTTACACATGGCTATATCGTATCGCTCTGAATCTAGCCATCACCAAACAACGGAAAAAAAGACCGACACATTCGATCGACGCCAACCGCGAATTATTGGGCGAAGAGCCGCTGGCCCGAGAGGGCGCACCTGCCGATCGGCTGGAGCAACAAGAACGAGCCTGCCAAGTCCAGGCTGCCTTGGCAAACCTGGACAAAGATTTCCGCACCGTCATCGTTCTGCGTGAAATCGAGGGACACGATTACGAAACGATTGCCGCGATGCTCGAACTGCCGCTGGGCACGGTGCGCAGCCGATTGCATCGAGCAAGAATGGAACTGAAGGAGCAATTGCGCGAAGTTATCCAGGAAGGGGCGTGACGAAATGAAGTGATTAGCAATTAGCAACCTGCTATTGCTAATTGCTAGCCGCTCGTTGCTAATTACTAGCCGATGAAACTCGAAGAAGAAATCCTGATCAGCGCTTATCTCGACGGCGAGCTTGTCGGCGACGAGCACCAGCACGCCGAGAAACTGCTAGCCTCCAGCGCTGAGGCTCGGCAATTAGCCGACGAACTGCGCATGGTTCGAACTCAATTGCAAGGGTTGTCGCGGTATGGATTGCCAGCAGATTTTGCTGCGCAAACGGTACAACGCGCGGAGTGCGAATCGGCGACCACGAGAGCCGACCCTGTGATCGGCGACTCGGCCACGGGGCAATCAACGCCGATGGGCCACTGGAGAAAGCAGTCGGTTCAATCTGCGATTCCATCGATTTGGAAAACATGGCGCGGCTATGCCTGGGCCGCCGCTGCATTGGCGGCCGCGCTAATGATCGTGCTGAACAGTCGAGATTTGCACGACAAGTCGGTGGAAATTGCCCAAAATAAGCCGGCCGAGGAATCGCAATCGCCGGAGATTAGCGCCGGCAAATCCCCGCCGCCGCCGAAGAGCATGGCAGTTTCTGCTGCACCGGAGGCTAGTCCATCGGAAGAAGAGCCTGCAAGAAAAGCAGTTCCACTCGGAACAAAACCGGCCCTCAGCGATTTGCGAACTTTAGAGCAAAAGCGATCGCAGTTTGGGACCGAAGGATCAATTTCAGAGCATCACCAAGGAGATATCGGTCTCCATGCACAAAGCCTGGAAGGCGGAGTCTCGTCAACTACGCTGATGCGAGGATTAGACAACGCTCGAACCGCTATTTCCGCCGATGAAGCGGTCAAGATTGCGGCAGATGGATACTTGTTCGTAACCTTGAAGGTAACTCCAGAAGCGGCACGTCGCCACGAGTTCAGCCAAGTTCTGTCAAAACATCAAATCGCGGTGGAAGTGGGATCGGAGAAAGAAACCAGCCAACAAAGCCGCAGCCAAGATGCAGGTGGCATCGGATTAGATTCTGAATTGCGGCGTTGGGCACAAGATGTTCAGTCGGGCGAGACGCACGACGAATTATACTTTGTTGAAGCACCTCCCCAGCAGATTGCGGCAGCTCTGGGCGATTTGGCATCTGCCAATGAATCATTTCCCTCGATCGAACTGGCCAAACGACTCCCACTACGAAAAGCTACTGCGATAGAAAAGCAGCAGTCACAAGAACCCACCAAGCCCACCAAACCAGATTCTGAAGCTACTACCTCCGTGTCTTCCTCGGCAGGGACCTTCGAGAAACCTCCAAGCACGAGTTATATATTAGACAAACCACTTGAAAATAATGCGACCGGAGGCAGTGAAACACCAGCGATTCGCCGAGCAGATCAATCGAGCGGACCCGCATCGGGCCGTGCAGCACGCGTGCCGCTTCCACAGGAAAGGTTCAAAGGTTATTCGGCAGTTCCACTCAACGCGCCAATAGCTGATATAGAAACCGATCGCAAGAGCAACCGATCGGCCTCGCCCGCTTTCGCCCCAGCGGATGGTCGAGATGTGGATAAATTGGAAGTATTTCCGAAATCCAATCGTATTCGGCAAATCCGCGCCTTGTTCGTCATCCGCATCGTCGAACCAACGCCGGCCGCTACTTCGTCGCCAAACACTGAACCGCCTGCTGCACCTCGGTAGGCATTTGCGTCAATTGGGTTGTGCTTGGCTTGCTGGCATTCTATTTGCCGAGTTGATAGTATAAATGGATTGTCAACCGTTGCAAACTGACGTCTTGTTGAACTACATATTCCGGAGCAGCCCGAATGAGCCGTTTCATCTTAGGGTTGAGTTTTATTATTGGCCTTGCAACGTCCCTGCATACCACGGCAGCGGAATTTAAGGTGCATACCACTGACCGCGGTGTCACGGTCGATCTCGATGGCAAGCTCTTCACCGAATACCTGATTAAGTCGGGCAGAAAGCCGATCTTGTGGCCGATTATCGGCCCTACGGGCAAAGCGATGACGCGCGCCTGGCCAATGGACGATGCCGGCGCCGTGAGCAAAGACCATAGCCATCATCGTTCCTTCTGGTTCTCGCATGGCAATGTGAACGGCAATGATTTGTGGGGCGAAGGCAAAGGGACCGGTTCCACGGAGCATCGTGAATTCATCGAAGTTTCCGGGGGCAAGATCGCAAAAATAATTACCAAGAACGATTGGCTTGATCACCACGGCAAGAAACTTGCCGAAGACGAGCGGACGCTGAAATTTTCGACCGATGGCAATAGCCGCATTATCGATTTCGATATCACCATCAAAGCCACCGTAGGAGACTTGAAGCTGGGCGATACGAAGGAAGGCACCTTCGCGCTACGTGTGCCGGATGATTTTCGCTTGACGGCTAACAAGGATGGCCGCATCGTCAATAGCAACGGCGTCGAAGGCGTCGAGACGTGGGGCAAAACGGCCTCGTGGGTCGACTACGAAGGCCAGATCGAAGCCCAGACGCTGGGCATCGCGATTCTCAACCATCCTTCAAGCTACGGTTATCCCACGCACTGGCACGTGCGCGATTACGGACTGTTTGCCGCAAATCCGTTCGGCCTGCACGACTTCAATGGCGGCAACGGCGAAAGTGGAGAAGTATCGATTAAGCAAGGCGATACGCTGCATTTACGTTACCGCGTGATCCTTCACCAAGGAAATGATACGGATGCGAAAATTGCGGAAAAGTTTAAGGAGTATTCCGCAGTGGAAACTTCAACACTTGCTCCGGTTAAAAGAAAAGTCGCGATCAACGGGCATTCGTCTTAATGTGGCCAACTCCAGTTCGCGCCGGTTCGCGTATGCAAGTAGCACGGTCGGCTAGTTCTGCGTGAGAAGTTGAACTTTCGCGATTTGCCGCCGAGACAGAACACAGATCGATACACATGGTCTCTCGATGGTGGAAATGCTGGCTTGACATCGGAATAGCTCGTTGGCATTCACCAAGAAATACGCAAGTTTCAAAACGCCGGGCTATTGACGGTGGTTGTGAGTGAGTGTGAAAACAGACCGGATTTCGGGTTGCAAATGAAACAAAATGCAAGCTTGCGGCAAGTCAATGGTGAATCAGGCTCCCTATCCAGAAGAAAATTCCGACTTTGCGGCCTCATCGATTTTTACTGCGAACCATTTTCACTCATTTGACAGTTGCCCCACCCAAGTAATCTTCCCTATTTTGCCGATAGCTTAATCTGTCGGCAATCTTCTCGCTTTATCCAACCGGCAAAGCGAACCCCATTTTTCATCGTTCGCTGGGCCCCAACTTAGGAGACAGACGCCTCCAATGTTGACCACTACGGAGCGGTTATATAACTTGGAAAGCTTAAGGGAGTATGTCAATAAAGTCTTGTGTGAGTTCGATCAGTTCGAGATTGGCGCGTTCCGCATCACTGAGCGGACTTTAGTCCGCGGCGATCGGCCTTGTGGAATCTTTTTTTGCTTGCACGGCCCCCGATCGGTGAAAGTCACCGCAGTGTGGGAGACCGAAACGAGTACGATTCTGTTCTATAGCTCAACCGGCGAGCGCTTTCACCGGACCCGGTTGACCAACGCGCCTCCATTGCAACAGGAAGTCGCGTAGAGAGTTTCATTGTGTGCTGGATTCGTCCGATCATGATCCGAATGTCAGAATTGAACAGCCCAAATTCGATTTATTTTGTCTGAAGCTCTGACATTTGACCTGTTAAATTCAAGATCAATTCCAAGGAGGGTTACTCGATATGTTGGTCCTCTCGCGGCGAGAACGCGAACGAGTTCGCTTGGGTAATGACATCATCGTCACCGTTGTCCGAGTTTCCGGCGACAAGGTCCGTCTGGGCATTGAAGCACCGGCCAGTCTGCCTGTGCTACGCGACGAGTTGGAGCCGTTTTCGGCAGATGCTGCAGCCTCAAAAAAAGTTCGGCCGGCAGCATAAGCGATGTCCTGACCATGGGCAACGTATGACCGAACCGCGCTCGCTAGGCAGAGTCAACCGACCGCTGGCGGGCGCGGTTTGGACTTGGAATTGTTTCACCGAATTTCGTTGCAGAAGCAAGTTGAATACCCCAGCGCAAACTGCTAGCAGCGCGAAAGCTGCATTGACGCTGACCGCAATTGCTTCTACTATTCCGCCGCTGGACGTTGATCGAAATGAGAACGGCCGGCTCTTTTCTTCTGGGGGCGGCCTTTGGTTTGCCGTTTGTTACGGCAAGTTTTCATGTCTCCCAAGCTTCGATGGGGATTGGCGACGGGGCTTGCCGCCATCGGAATATTAGGAATTGCCGTCGGCGCAGTTTATTGGGCCGGTAAATACGTGCCGCCATTCTACGCAATGGCCGTTGATATCGATCCTGAAGTTGCGCAAACGTCCAGCAATGCCATGCTGCGACAAACGGCCGCGGTTGCCAGTGATATTCGACGCGGACGAACCTGGCAGGCTCTGTTCACAGCGAAGCAGATCAACGGTTGGCTAGCTTACGATGTGCCGCGGAATCATCCGAAATTACTGCCATCGGAAGTTCACGATCCGCGCATCCAAATTAAAGACGATTTGTTCAAAATCGCGTTTCGCTGGCACGGGTCGTGGTCGTCGGTTGTCTCCTGTCAGTTGGAGATTTACCTGCAAGAGCCTAGCATCATTGCGATTCGCATTCGTCAGGCTCGCGCCGGCAAATTGCCGTTGCCGCTCGACGGATTGGTGCAAAGCTTCGTTGATTCGGCCCGCGACGCGGGCGTACTGGTTGACCAACGGCAGATCGATAGTGATCCGCTGCTACTTGTCATCCTGCCGACGGCTGCCAACGACGCCAAATCAATGCTGCTCGATAGATTTGAATTGCGCGACGGCGGAGTATTTCTTGCAGGTCGAACGGATCGCGACGCACCCGCCGTGGCGACTCGCCCGGAACATACGATGGCTGTCGAGAGCAAGTAGCGTCCGCCCAATACACCCTTTTTATGCTCCGACGTGAGGAAACGACGCGAGAGAATCTGACGACCATGCCAACCCTTGGCGTACCAGCAAATGCAATTTCTGGATTTATCCTATTGCATCCTCACGGTGGAGCATGATTCACACTTCAACTTGGCGAACAACGGAATGTCCAGCGCAAATTGTCCTCGGGCGTCCGCCTGAGCGAGTACTCTGCGGTGAGCCGATTTCCGTTTAGTTGAAATACCAGTTCGTCGAGAGTTTCGCGTCGCATCTCGTAGGTTCCTTCATCCCATCGGCTCACTTCTCCACGATCGCCGCTGATCGGCCCTTCGTAGGTCAAATAGTGCAGCCGGTGATCCGGCAACGCAACGGCAGCAATTGAAGCGCCTGGCGCTGGTTCGGTGGTAAGCGCCCAGGTGCGGAGCGCGCCGTCGTATTCTAGCATCATATCCCAATGGACGCCCGCCCGATGAGACGACGGCGACTCGTGGCGTAATACGACAAAGCGTGGCATACCACGATTATATCCATTGCAAGCATGAATGCTTCGGATTGAAACGCGATCGGCGCGGTCATTGTTAACGCGCGTTGATCATCGTGGTGCTCGTGGATGAGCGTGGCGCTGGCAGATTGACACTCGATATATCGGCTCGCAAAGTAGCTAACCCAGGTCGGTCAGCGCGCAGCACCAATTCGCAAACGATCTTTTCACCAGGGTGCATCTCGGCGATCGGCCGCAAACGGATCGTTCGATGATCGGCGCTCGTGCTTTCCACTCCCGCCGGAAATTTCCGCTGCTCGATCATCGTCATTTCAGGCGGCAACGTCAATGTTAGTTGCACTTGATGCTCAGGCATTTTTGTGACATTAGTAATCGTGACGATGTAGACCGCGTTACTGCCGACGTTAACGGGATCGGTCGTTTTCGAGATTTCCACCTTCACCGGGCCTTTATCCCCTTCCGGCGGTTGGAGAATCGTTAAGCAGTGATCGTCGGCCAATGGCTCGCGCGTTGCGATCGTCACGGTGGCCGTGCAACATGCTCGCTCCGCAGGTGCAATACACTGGCAGCCGATCTCTTGGGTCATGCTGCCTTTGCCCGCGATCGGACTTAGGTTCCATTCGTAGACGCCAGGTCGAGGGTTGATCATTCCAACAATGCTCCGATCGATCCCGGAAAGCTTCAGCGCCGGCCCCACTTCGCAGCTCACTCTTACCTGTTCTGCCGGCAAGTCGCCAAGATTTGTGATTTTGATGGAAAACCGCACTTCCTGGCCGACAGTTGCCGATTCGACGCCACGGACATCAATGTTGAGTGCCGCGGGTTCCTGAGGCTTCGGCTGAATCGTCACACAATGCTGCTTAGTGGCCAGCACCACCCGCCGGCTCAGATTGGCAAGGTCGGTTACTTCGATGGTGAAGCATTGTTTACCGGCCTTGAACGCGCGAAAACTTAACTGCGCCGGCTTGGTGCCTCCGGCCTCTACCGTGTCAAAGTTTCGATTCTCTATCGCCGTCATTCCGGTAGCGTGCTTTAACCCTTCGTCAAAGCGCGCACTCAAAACAAGGCCAGTCGCTGGTGCGGCTCCTTTATTGATCACGTCGATTTCAAATTTTATATCTTCGCCGAGTTCGGCGGTCAGCGGGCCATGAATATTGATGTCAACTTGCGGCGCGGCAGGAGGTGTCGGTGTAGTCGGCGGTAGGCCGCCCGGCGGCGTGGTGGATGGAATGCTCGGTGGCGCGGTCGAGGGCGGACTGGCAGGCATGGGCGTCGTTGGCACGCTCGGAGGCGGCGTTGGCGGCGGCTCTGGAACGCCCCATGTGACCTGGGTGGCCGCAGTAGCAATCGACAACCGCTCCGACGAACCGGGTGCCGCACACTCGGAGCGAATCAATTCGACATTGACACAAACCGTGCCATTGGCATCGGTTGCGGGAATGACTTCCACCGTCGCGTGGCCATCTTCGTCGGTCGCAATTTCGATCGATTGTGCATTGTTTTGCCCAAACCCCGCGGCAACCCCGCCGGTAATGCAATACTTGACAATCCAATCTGCAACTGGCGCCCTGGTAGTCCGTTGCACGACACACGTCGTCAGTGTCACCGGTTCGCCGATTTTTGCGCACGCGGCCTCGGGAAAGCACCATTCGGCATCGATCCAAATAATTCGCGCCGATTTTTGCCGCGCATCCCAAGAATAGACGTCCGGCCCGTACGCCGTCACATAGCTTGAACCTTCGACGGGCGAGGTGACCGTAACCCAGGTATAGCCGCGGGGCACGACCGTATCATCGTTTAGTGTGGTCGTGCCGCGAGTAAGAATAACGTTGGCGGGCGCTGTCTCTGTCAGCGCATAAGAGTTGTCGATCTTTCTCGTCTTGCTTGACACCAATTCCAAGCAAAATGGCCTGATCGGGTCGGCGATTGACACAAACGAGCCGACACCTCCGTTGTCGAGCATCCATTCGATCTTCTCGTGCGGCGCAAGCTGCCCCTTTCCGTCGCAAATACCTGCGAACATCGGCACTTCGCTGCCAACTTGCGCGACAATTCGTGCCGGACTAATGACTAGCCCGGATTTGTTCCAAAACCGCTCAGGTCCGGGGTAATCGAGCGTTTCAGCGGGCGGTAGAGCAAAGTTGGCATCGACCGGGTTCAGCGCTGCAATTGGCGGCGTCGAATGGCAACCGGTAAATATGAAGAGCGGCAGCACGACCGCACCCACCCGGCACAAGGCCGGCAGGTTTCGATCGAATCGAATTACAGGTCGATTTGCGCTCATTGCATTCTACGATTGTTATCGAAAGGGCATCTCTTTTCCGACCGTCGTCGAAATCCAGTTCAATCGGCGAGGGAATCGCCTCACTCCGTGAACGGACTAGCCTCCTACAGAGATTTCATCATTACACCGGTCGCAAAGAACGGTCTATCGGCGCAAACTATTCCGTCTTGGAAAGCCTAGCATTGCTTTTGGGCCACGCGCTGCGAAAAGGCAACATCGACGCGTTTTTTTGGCAACATCGTCGGCAACGTCGGTGCAATCGCTACGAACTGCCCGTGCGCAGTTCACTTCTTCCCTAGCGCTCGCTGCTGCTGAAAAAAATGCGTCAGCATCTGCCCGCAAGGCCCGGCCAGCACTCCGGCGATGATTTGACATTGATGGTTCAGACGCCGATCGCTGAGCAATTGAAACAAGGATTGAACAGCTCCGGCTTTGGGATCGGCAGCGCCGTAGACGACGGTCGGAACACGGGCCTGGAGAATGGCTCCGGCACACATGGGACAGGGTTCGAGCGTGACGTAGAAGGTGCAGTCTTCAAGACGCCAAGAATTGAGCGCCTGGGCAGCCTGCGTGATAGCAATCATCTCGGCGTGAGCGGTCGGGTCTTTGAGTTGCTCGCGCTGGTTGTGTGCGGTAGCAATCACCCGCTCGCCGTAGACGATCACGGCCCCGACAGGAACTTCGTTTTCGCTTAGCGCCGCTTCGGCCTCGGCGATCGCCATTCGCATGAAGTAGTCGTGCATTGGTGAATCATCGCACAACGGCTGCATTAGGGAAAGCAGGGACGTTTTCAACCCGGCATTTGAGAGCGCTCACAGAGTATCATTGTCGGTGGCCTTGACGCCGAGACGACACACACCACAAATCGAGCCATGGCCAAATGCCGTTGACACACGTTTATCCTAATGAGGACAGTGCCGTTCTTCGGCCGCGCGATGCGATTGCGGCTCTTCGGGTGATTGATCAAATCGTCGCCAGTAGTACCGAATTCATCCTTGCGAACTCCAAGCTGGCCCCCTCGCCCGATTACCGTCGTGGTATCGTGGGGCGACCAAGAAATAAGAAAGAAGCGTCTCGATATTGCCGCGTTGCCAGATACGCGCGAGTTTCAGAATTTCCCCCCGAAAAGGGTTAATCTTTGCGGCCCCCACCAACCGATACCTAGATTGTTGTTCCCGCAATGGACATCGAATTCCCTTTGTATGAACCAATCACCCCGGAAAGTGCTAGTACTCAAGCGTACAAATCTGATGATTTCGGGGTAGATTTTTCGGATGGGTATAGCCCAAAAAGAGCAGCATCGACGAGACAACGGCTCTCTGTCCGCGACCAGGGATTACCTGCCCCAATCCCAGCGGCGAGAGCCGTTCTTTTTTTGTGTTGGCCCATCGGTAGGGGGCCGGCAAGCATTGTCCTCATCCATCGGTTCGGACCCGCGCGAAAATCGACGTTGCGTGGCATTGCATTTCCGTGGATGATTCGTCGGAAATGTTGCCTCATCCCGGTCGTGCTGAGCACTCTTGACCCTGCTTAGCGCGGTGTGCGATTGACCTTCGATTTGTCCTGCCAATTTAGGAGGCTGCGGCCATGCAATCAAGTTCGTTCCCACAAATCCATCGAGCGGCTGGCTACTTTGGAAAGCTTGTTGCAGGAATTCAATCGGGACTATTGTTGTTGACACTGGCGGCCTGCAATTCTGCCGAGAGCAGCGCGCCAACGCTCGCCCTGACGACGCCTCAAGCCGACAATCGCTCGTCGAATTCGCAGTCTGAAAAACCAAAGTACAATCCGTTTCCTGAAGTTGCCGTAAAAACGTCTGCCGGTGCATTCACGTTGAAGCTCGATGCCCAAACTGCGCCGGTGACCGTCAGCAATTTTCTGTTCTATGTCAATCGCGGCAAGTACGATGGCACCTTGCTCCATGAGGTCTATCGCGGCTTCATCGTGCTGGGGGGCGGCTTTGATGAAAAATCATCATCGCCCCGGCCGGGCGATGCGCCCATTCGCAATGAAGCCCATCGCGGCCGAAAGAACAAGCGGGGAACCATTGCGATGGCCCGCCCGCCCGACAATATCGACGGTGCGACAAATCAGTTTTTCATCAATCTAGCCGATAACGCATCGCTCGATTATGAAGGATCGGAGCCGTCACAATACGGCTATTGCGTTTTCGGTGAAGTCGTGTCTGGAATGGATGTCATTGATCACATTGGGGAAGTTCAAGTGCATAGCACTTCACAATTCGAAAATTCACCCGTCGAACCGATCGTCATCCGTTCGATGCGACAACTGAAGTAAGCCTACTTCTTCGATTTCTGCTTCAGCCCCCGCCGTTCAAGCTCGGCTTCGTACGATTGCTGTAAGCGCAACATTAGCGCGTCGGCCGTATAGAGCCGCCCGGTCGGTGCGTTGAAATCTTTGCCTCTCGGCGCCTGCGAAAGCATCTTACCCATGGTCTTGCCCCAGGCAGTCTCCGTCATATATTGGAGCATCTTATAGCCGTCGGGACCGCGGATGAGGGCGTCGACATTGTCGTCGCCCATATACATTCGGCCGATTCGGTCGATCCGGTCGAAGGCCAGCGGGTATCGCTCGATCTGTCGCATAAACTTGCGACCAGCCTTCGTGCGCAATTTTGTCACGAAATACTCATTTTCCATCGGCACGAGTTTCAAGATTTCGTCTCGGTCGAGGACTGGCCATCCCAATGCCTTCAAAATAGGAAAGACGGGCGCAACTTGTTGGCAAGAGATCAAATCGCCCGGCTCGTAATTCGGCAATTTTGCTAGCTGTTTTTCCGTTGCTTGCCAGACTTGCTCGAACGACGGAAGCTCTTTTGGGGCGGCGGCAGCCACCGTGACGCCGATCGTAAAAATTGCGAATTCCAAGGCAAAAATGCGTAAAACGTAGATGACAGGGGGATTTCTCATTGATTTTCCTCCAAACAGCAACATCAACTCAGCAAGCTCAGCGACTATTGAACCCTACTCTATCCATCGGATTTCGTCGCTAGTGGGCACGATTTATGCAGTATTTCGGCGATTTATCGAACCTAGCAGGCCGCAAGTCTGTCCATCGGATTCGTAAATGCCATGGATTCAGCCACTTGCGACGATCTGAATCGCCATTCCTGGTCGTGCAACAGACCGACAATATTGCAAACTTGACCCGTTTTTGATTGCAAATGCTTCTCATCGATCGTAGAATGAACGCCCGGAACAGGCCATCGGGCAAAACGGTAGTAGGAGATGCCGCCATGTCTAAGCCCGTTTATTTTGTGCAAGAATGTCCGACTTGTGGCCGACGGCTACAAATCCGCGTTTCCTATTTGGGAAAGCGGGTTGTGTGCCAGCATTGCATGGCCGAGTTCGCGGCCAGCGACCCAGACGGCAAACCTGCCGCTCCATCGTGCGATTCGTCATCGAGCCTGCTGATGCGGGCCGATGAACTGCTTGCGACGGTGAGCAAGCAGCATGGATTTGCCTGAGTACAAGCAGCATGGATTCGCCTGAATACAAGCAGCATGGATTCGCCTGAATACAGGCAGCATGGATTTGCCTGAGTCCAGGCGGGATGGATTTGCATCGTTGTTGTCGAATGGGTTCTGTCCGGGTACAAGCGCATACGCTTGCCTGAGGCCATCAGTCAATGGCCACTTTCGCCGAGCGTTCGACGACACGCTTGGGGTCTAACCTTGCCGGCAGCAGCGTCTCCAGATTCTCCGCTGCCGCAGCAATTCCGTATCGAATCGCCGTCATCGGTTCGTGCCCGTGCGCAAGTCCCCAGGCAATGCCGGCGGCGAAGCAATCGCCACAGCCAATGGGATTGACGACCTGTTCCACGACGAGCGGAACTGCACGGTAATAGTCTCCGGCCGCCGCAATCCAGATGTCGCCATTGCCGCTGCTGACAACGACCCACTGCGCGCCGCGGCGTTGCAGTTGGGCCATGGCGCAGCGCAGGTCGTCGTCGGAGCGAATTTCGCAGTCGAGCGTTTTAGCAAGTTCTTCTCGATTCGGCTTTACCACGAGCGGCCTGGCTTCGATCGCGGCGAGTAATTCCGGCCCGCGTGCATCGACCACGGCATGGCAGGATACATGCTCCAGCAACCGCCGATAGAGGTTTGTTGGCGCTCTTCGCGGCAACGAACCCGTGAGGACGACGGCATCGGCGGACTCGACCGATTCGGCAAATGCCGCCTCAAACTGAGCAAGCTCACCCTCGGTAATCGGTCCAACATTTTCGACGAGTTCGGTGGATGTTCCGGTGGATTCGTCCAGGATGGTGGTGCAAATGCGCGTGGGAGATTGGGTGCGGATCCACCGTCGCGGAACTCCCAGATCCGCGAACTCTCTTTCAAAGGCTTCAAAAGCCGGGCCGCCCAGCGTTGAAACGGTCAGCGATTGGTCGGTGCGTCCGCCGCAGAGGTGATGCAACCCAATGCCAACGTTGATCGATTTGCCGGAAGCGCACCAATGTGTCGCCGCTGCGCGATTCACTTCACCAAGTCGAAATCGCTCAAACCGCAAGATTTGCTGCCAGGCAGGACTTAGGCCCGCGGAAACGATCACAGCATGTTCTCCAATAGCTCGGTAAGTTCGCCGTCGCCGATCGCCCGCGGATTTCCCGACATGCTGTTGCCGTGCGATGCAGCCACCAAGGTCGGAATCTGCTCGCGGCGCACGCCAAGGTCGGCCAACCGCGAAGGAATGCCAATTTCCGCGCCCAGTTCGTCGATGCGATGAATCAATGCATAGGACGCCGCACTGCTGGTTGCAGTCGGCGAGACATCGCAGGTTTCGCGAGCAAGTTGTGCCAATTCGGCCTCGCATGCGCTGAGATTCGCTCGCAGCGCGACGGGCAGCATGACGGCGCAAGCCAAACCATGTCGCACTTTGCATTCAGCGCCTAATGCCGCCGCCACGCCGTGGGCCATTCCCAGGCCGGAATTTGCCAGCGCAATTCCCGAAAGCAATGCTGCATGGGCCATCGCCTCGCGAGCTGCTCGGTTTGCTCCGTCGCGCACAGCCACTGCTAAGGCCGGCATCGCCAATTGCAACCCCTGAATGGCGAGTGCTTGCGGAATCGGTTTTGCCCGCCGCGAGATGTAGCTTTCGATTAGCTGCGTAATCGCATCCATGCCGGTCTGGGCCGTCACAGACGGAGGCACACTGACGGAAAGTTCCGGATCGATCAACACCACCCGCGGCAGCATTGAATCGGCTCGCAGGCTCTTTTTGAAGGGTGGATTGTTGCTGCTAATGACGGCGTTCTTGGTGGCCTCGCTTCCCGTACCGGCCGTCGTGGGAATTGCCATCATTGGCAGCGGGTCGTTCTCGATTTGCAAGCCGCGCCCGACGCCTTCCAGAAAATCGGCCACGGTCGTGCTGTCGCGATTCGTGGCCATGGCCGCCGCAGCTTTGGCCAAATCGATCGCGGAACCGCCGCCAATGCCGATGACAAAATCGCCCCGGCCGACATTATTCTCGACCAGGTCCGCCGCCAGCCGATCGACATCCGCGACCTCCGGTTCGCGCGACAGAGAAGCGACGTGCAATCCTTCGATTCCAGCGGCAGCGACCGTTTCGAGCACCTCGGCAAGAATTCCTTTGCGTTCCAAGGCGGTTGAGCCGCTGACGACGAACGCACGTCGTCCGAGCGACGCCGCAAAGCGACCCATTTCGCGGCGGCGACCCCAGCCGAAGACCATTCGGGGCGGCGCGAGGAAGTCGTAGGTAGTCAGACTTGAAACCATGATTGAAAGACGAACGGTAGCAGCGGAGTTTTTCGTTCGACTTATGGATTTTCTCGGTGAATTTGTGTTTGCTATCGTCGCGCGATTTCAGAAAAAAATTTTAACGTGGAAATGGAGGAGTTGAAAAAGTGTGTTTTTTCCGAGCACCGTGAAGATTTTCGCAAAACAAATTTCCGGTTCATTTCCGGGGGGGTGCGCAAAAAATCGGCAGGCGGAAGCGAATTGGATCGAGAATTTACGAGTGTTTTTGAGGTTTGAGGCGTGGCGAGGGTCGATGGAAAATAAGGGGGTGGATGCTGAATGATCGATGCACGAAGCTCGATCAAGGCAGTATTACGCAACGGCGCGGCGGGCGCCGAGTAGTGGACACGGAGGAATGAGCCTGCCCACTCAGTCGAATGGCCGCGAGCGCGCAAAAGCGACCGACACCGTAGGCTCATGCCGCAGCGTGGGAGTGAGCATTGAATTGCCAAACAACGGGCCGCCCGCGGCGGCCAAGCCCGGCTTGGGGCTCGGTGGCATGATAGAACATTAGTACAGTGACGTCAAGGGGGCCGGCTTTATGCCGTTTTCAGAACTCACCAGGCGCCATTTTCGCCCCCTGACCGAAGGCAACCGATTGCGATGGAAAAGAAAAGGGTAAAAGGAACAAGGTAGAAAGGGTGCTACTTCCGTCCTCTTCTCAGCATCAGCATCAACACACCGGCCAAGCACAACATGATGCTGGCTGGCTCAGGAATACTTGCCACCCGGAACCCCAGCATGTTGTGCTCGCCCGTGGGACCGTTGCCGTCGGCGCGGGAGTACGCACGCAGGTGTTCCGAGTTGTAGATGTACGACCCGCCACGCACAACACGCGACCAACCATACACCTCCGTTTCATTCCACTCCCGCACGTTGCCGCCTTGATCGAACGTGCCGTAGGGGCTGTCGGACCACTCGAATTCGCCCACTTCCGTGCGATAGTAGGGGCTGCCGATGGTTTGGCCGCCGAGATCGAAATTCGCATTGTTGCCGGGATTCGTCGCCTCCGTGATGTCGTTCCCAGGCACCGCGTCCGTGCCGGTCGGATATTCCCAATAGCCGCCGATGCCCAGGCCGCCGTAGTTCGGGTCGTAGTACGCCGCCTTGTACCACTCGTCCTCGGTGGGAATGAAGAACCGCGCGCCCGCATTGCGGCCAAATAGCGCCTGATCGCCGACATCGTGATACGCACCATCTTCCGTCGTGCCCGGACCCTGCGCTCCGGTGGGCTGGCCGTTGTGGAGCCAGTTGGCGAACCGGGCCGCGTCCCAGAAACTCAAGTTGTTCGCCGGCCGGTCGGCCCAGTCGGACGCCACGCTGTAGCTGTAGTTGGGCGAAGAACCGGTGCGCTGAATGTTCCCGCCGAACCAACCGGTATTCTCTGTGTTGTACAACCCGTTGGGGTCATTCTTGGCCACGGCGTTGAGGAACTCGGTATACTGACCGGCCGTGACTTCGTACTTGCCGATCTGGTAGTTGTAGCCCACCGAGCCAAAGCCTGTGGCGTCGTAGCGCGTATCCGGCGCGTTGCCCGGATTGCCAACGGTGACCATGTCGATCGTAACGGCCTGGGTGGAAGAGATAAAAGCGAGGGCCGACAAGAGGCTGGCAAACAGATTGGTCGTCTTCATTTTAGTCGTCCTTTGGCCAGATGTGAGTGTTTCTCGTTTTACGGAAGATGCGACAGGCAAGCCACCGGTCGCTACGGCGGACGCAGGAAAGACAATGTCGCCGCCATTGTAACCACGCGCCCCCCCCCCTGTGTCTAGCGCCTGGCAAGAATTTCCAAAATTCTTGGGGCGGTCGCGGCCCCGGCGGACCCGGCCGCCAGCGATTCCCGCGAAATCCGGCGATTGCCTTACGAATCCGCCCATCCGCCGGAAATAATTGCATCGAAGGGGAGCACGGTGCCCGCCCCAATTTCCAAGAAGACCAAGATCATGCGAATTGGATTACGCTGCTCATCGCGAACGTTGCGGGGATCTCCGAACGCGCGAAAAAGCCATGCAGTTGCGTAAGCAGCGGCTTCGGTGAAATGGTGGGGGAGTTCAACGAGGTCGGCCGGGCTGTCCTGTATTTACTTCCCCCGGAAATCATGAGGGCCCCGACAGGCTACACGATGCGCCGTCGATGGATGGGGAACCGTTACCGATACGCAATCACAAATAGCCGCTGGAAGGGGAACAGGACTTGTCCGTTCGGTTGCGGCGGGTACGCACCGCGAATCGCGCTCAGATATTCGGACGCGAACCGTTGGCGCTCGGCGTCGCCGCCGAGCGCTTCGAGATATGGCCGCAGGCCCGAGCCGCGATACCAATCGACGATCGCTTCGGCCGACGGCATGATCTGAATGTACTCGGTCGTCCACAAATCGATCCGCACCGCTTGAGGCGCAAGGGCATCGTAGTAGAAAGCAGGCGAGTGGGCATTCCATTCTCGCACGCCGCCGATCGGAAACCGTGCGCGCCACAGCGCCGAGGCCGCCAATTCTCGCATCAGCCGATGTGCCGGCGCATGCACATTCGCCGGCACTTGCACGGCCAAGGCCCCGCCGGCGGCAACCTGCTTGAGCAGTCGTGGAAACAGCGCCGCATGATCGGGAACCCATTGGAGCGCAGCATTGGAGAAAACGACATCCGGACTTTCATCGCCGTTGGTCGCCCAATCCGCGATATCCCGCAAGTGAAATTGCCCATTGGGGTTCGACCGGCGCGCGGCTGCAATCATTTCGGGGGAAGCGTCGATGCCGACAATCGCCGCTGTCGGCCAGCGCTGGCCGACAGCCTGCGTGCTATTGCCCGGCCCGCAACCAAGATCGACGACCCGCCGCGGCGCGTCAATCGCCACCCTTGCCGCCAATTCACGGCAGGGCCGAGTTCGCTCATCGGCAAACTGAAGATAAAGTTCCGCATTCCAGGTGGGCATTTCAGAGAGGTTAGCAGATTCCAGCGGCCAGGCGTAGCGGCCAAGGGGCGTCGCAATCTACCGCACGACAGTGCAGTCGGCGATTTGCAACCGTTGGGAATGCGACGGCCAAATTCACCCGAGAAAATCGTCCGCCGGACGAATGGAACCTATCGAAAAACCTCGGCGGACGAAAACCATAATCGATTTTCAAGTAAACGCTCGATGGCCGAATTGTCGTGAGCGCTGCTTGTTTTTATGGCGACGTCGCCTGGGGTGCATTACGCTTTAAAGCGGCGACGGCTCGGTTTATAGCCGTATTCGATCGCAAACCATTCGGCGTACCTTTCGCGATCGATGTAGCTGGTGTTGCGGTTGTCGAGGATGTGGCCGAGTTCGTGGATCAGGATGTTGTTCAGGTAAAAATCCTTGATCGCTTGCTCGGTCCAGACCAAGCGCCAAAGCGGGCCAACCTGCTCCCATCGGCCGCCGTACATGCGGGCTTCAATCTGTTGACTGGGCTTGGGCGGGACGGTGTACGATTCGACGAGACTTTCTTCGATCGGGTACAGGTAGATCGTTGGCCCCCACTGCATGCCATAGCAGGGAAAGCTGAGCTTTTTTCGGGTGACGCGGCTTAGCTGGACAACTTGCAAGGGTGCTATGAACCGTCGCGGGAGTTGGGCCAAGCGATCGCGAACCTCATCGGGGGTTAGCACGTGGCGAAAACCTTCGCCGGCCCACTGGGAGACGATTCGATAGCCGCGGCGGATTGGACGCGGCTCGTGCCAGTCTTCCGGCGGCACAAAGGGAAGCTCTTGATTCCGTGGAACGCCCCGGACTCGCTTGCTCGAACGCGCTCCGCGGCGCGCATGGGCCCCGCGCACCATGGTGTTTTGGTGCTCGACGCCGTTGCGAACTCGGTTGCCAAAAAAAACTTGATGATGTTGGCCCATATGCTTCCACCTCGTGAAACTTTTCGCCGCCAAAAAAGTGTGGCGACGAGTTGCTTGGCAAATCATCCTTCCCGATGACGAGTAGTCGGCCTCCAGCCCGCTATTTCACTCTAGACAAGCTACCCATGAACAAGCAAGTGAACATCGCAAGTCGTGTAATGTCAACGACTTACGATTTTTCCATTGGTGGGGGTAATGTCCACGATGAGGGGCTTGCGGAGAAGGTGAACTTCGATTACCGATACCGCCTATTTTTGCCAAACTTCCAAGTAGATGCCGTTGCTTTGGGAGACGATTTTGTCCTGGCAATTTCGATTCGGACCGCATCCTTTTTCAAGCCTTGAGGATACGTCGGATAGCAAGAAATGGCCGTCGATGATTGGCAGGAATTTCGACTTATCAAAAATTATAAAAGAAGCGTAATCTTTACCCAATTTAACTAATCCGAAATTTCAATGCGATCGGCACAGTTTTCTCAAGCGGTAGAATCGGCATGTCGATGTGATTACAAGCATCAATCTGCGCGCACGGTGCGCATGGATGATGAATCGCGCTAGACGCTTTGGCGCACCAACGAAATGGAAACGCGATGTCAGCAGACGCCTCCTCATCGCTGCCGCAAGCGCCCGGCAGGCCGCACGGCTTGTTCGGTCTGATTTACGACTTCGGGGATGCGCTGCTCGACGGCCACGATGTGTTGGTGCGCTGGGTATCGACGTTCGGAGACGTTCTGCTGTTCTCGTGGCAAACGATTCGCTGGCTGTTTATCCGCATGCCGCGAAAGGACACGCTGCTGCCGAGCTTTTACCAGATCGGCGTGCTGAGCTTGCCCGTGGTGGCGCTGACCGGCACCTTTATTGGCATGGTGCTTGCCGTGCAAAGCTATTCGCAGTTCAAGCAAATGGGATTGGAATCGCGGCTGGGGGCCGTCATCAATATGACGCTCGTGCGCGAACTAGGTCCGGTGCTGGCCGCGACAATGCTGGCAGGCCGCGTGGGCAGCGCGATGGCGGCGGAGCTTGGCACGATGCGCGTGACCGAGCAAATCGACGCGCTGTCGTCGATGGGCGCCAATCCGCTGTACTACCTTGTCGTGCCGCGTTTCCTCGGCTGCTTGTTTCTGATTCCAACCCTGACCGTGATGGCCGACTTCATGGGTGTCGTGGGCGGGGCCTTTTATAGCATCAACATTTTGCAGATCGATTCGCACCACTATTGGGAGAATTCGCAGCGCTACGTGGCCAATTGGGATTTGTTTTCGGGTGTTTTCAAAAGTTTGTTCTTTGGGGCGGCCATCGCTTTGGTCAGTTGCCATCGAGGCTTTCATTGCGATCCTGGGGCCGAAGGCGTCGGCCGCGCCGCTACCAATGCGTTTGTGTATTCATTCGTTTTGATCTTGATTCTCGACCTGTTCCTCAATATTGGACTCGACGCGATTTACAACTCGCTTTGGCCCGATGGAGTCACACTCGTCTAATTGACCATGTCCGATCCTGCGACACCTTCGCGCCATATCGAGCCAGCGCCGCTGGTCGAAGTGCGCTCGCTCGACGTGCAATTCGGTCGGCAGGTCGTGCTGCGAAAACTCGATTTTCAGGTGCCGCGCGGACAAACCGTGGCGATAATCGGCGAAAGCGGCTGCGGAAAGACGGTGCTGCTCAAGTCGCTGATCGGCCTGGTTCGTCCGACGCGAGGGGAAATCTGTTTCGACGGCAAGAATATCGCTAAGTTGGACGATCGAGAGTTGGCGCAGTTGCGGACTCGGTTTGGCTTCTTGTTTCAGGGAGCCGCGCTGTTCGATAGCCTCAACGTGGCACAAAACGTGGCGTTTCCGCTCAAAGAGCACACTCGCAAACCGGTCGCTGAGATTCAGAAAATTGTTTCCGACAAGATCTCCGAAGTCGGTCTGCTGCCAGAAACGGCGGTGAAGCATCCCGCCGAACTTTCCGGCGGCATGCGCAAGCGCGTCGGGCTGGCGCGAGCGCTGGCGCTCAACCCCGAAATCATTTTGTACGATGAGCCAACCACCGGTCTGGATCCGATTATGAGCGATGTCATCAATGAATTGATCCTCACCACGCGAAAACTGCACGGCGTAACGAGCATTGTGGTGACCCACGACATGAACACCGTTCGCAAAGTAGCCGACCGCGTGATGATGCTGTTTCCGCTCTCGCGATTGCGAGCCGACGAACCCCAAGTCATTTTTGACGGGGCACCGGACGCACTCGACCGCAGCGCCGACAAGCGCGTGGCTCAATTTGTCCGGGGCGAATCGGGCGAACGGCTGCGCGAAATGCAGCGACAGATCCGTAGCAGCACGCTACGAACGCTTAGCGGCTAACAAAGCCCAACCAATCCATCACCCAACCATCCCTAGTCGCCAACCCCTGTATCCTGAACCCCGTTCATGGACGAACGCATCGCACAATTCCGAGTCGGCGTCATGGGTCTGGCCACGGTGCTGGTGCTTGGCATTCTGTTGCTGCTGTTCGGCAATGTGCGAAGCCTGGTCGGCGGAACGTACACGATCTATCTCAAATTTCGCTCTGCGCCTGGCGTTTCCGTCGATACGCCGATCCGCAAGAGCGGCATTCGCATCGGCCGGGTGACGAAAGTGCAATTCGCGCCGGATAACGATGTGCTGATCACCGCCGCCATCGACAGCGGCATCGAGCTATTTACCGACGAAGTGGTGCAGATCAAGGCCGGCTTCATCGGCAACGCCGACTTGGAATTTGTCCCTGGAGTGCGACAACCGGAGCAACGAATACGGATCAAAGCCGGCGACTTGATGCTCGGCAGCCTCTCGGTCGATCCGCTACAGGCGATTGCCAACTTGGAGCAAAACCTGAACAAGGCCGCCGGGTCGCTATCCGATGCGGGCAACGAAGTCGGCAAGCTGGCGAAAAGCATCAACGGCCTAATCGAAGTGAACGAAACAAAGATCACGCGAATTGTCGACGAGACCGACACCACCATGAAACTGTTCCAAAAGACGCTACGCGACATGGACGACGTGTTCAGCGACGACAAGATCAAACAAAGCTTAAAACAATCGCTGACGGATTTGCCGAAGTTGCTCACCGACACCCGCGACGCGATGACCGGCATTCAACATGCCGTGGCGCTGGCCGACGATAACCTCAAGAACATGCAAACTTTCACCAAAGCCCTCGACGAACGGGGCGAAGACATCGTAGATAAGTTCGCCAGTAGCGCGGATCGCTTGGATACGCTGCTCGCACAGACCAACCGGTTTACCCGCGCTTTGAACAGCCGCGAAGGCTCGCTGGGACAGATGATCAACAATCCCGAGTTGTATAACAACTTGAGCCAAGCAGCCGAAAACTTCAATCGCCTCACGCAAGAG
>JADZDJ010000215.1 GCA_020851115.1 Pirellulales bacterium | reverse complement strand
GAACGAAACAGCGGCATGGTGAACAGCGACTGGCAGTGCTCGCGAAAATGCGGCGAAATGTAGCCCAGGCGCAGCCGCCGATCGGGAAGCGGATCGTTTCGGTGGGGCCGGATCTCTCTTGCCAGCGGCAAAGCATGAGCACGTTCGAATCGTAAATGTTCTTCAAGAATCGCAGCGGAATCGAGACCGGGCCGGAAATACTGCAAATAGACAAGGTTGCTGTGCGCCGCGGCAAAATCGGACTTCAGCGCAAGCGCTTGGCGATAGGCCCGGTCCGCGTCGGTGAGCCTGCCCAGGGCCGTGAATACATAGCCTAAATTGCTGTGTATTTCTGCCAGCTCGGGCGCCAACACGCGCGCCGATTGCAAAACTGCCTCGGCTTCGTCGAGTTGCTGGTCAGCCGCTAGTGTCATCCCCAGGTTGTTGAGGGCCTCGACATGGTTGGGATTCCATTCCAGCGCACGGTGATAACAGGCCATCGCACGATCGAGAATCCCTTCGTCGCGCAGTACATTTCCCAGGTTGACAAGCGCCCCGATGTGATCGGCCTGAAGCTCCAATGTCCGTTCGAAACTCGCCGCGGAATCGGCCAGTCGCCCAATCGCCCGGAATGCGGTGCCGAGATTGAAGTGCCCCGGCACGTAACCGGGGGCCAAATGAAGCAACCGTTCATAAAACTCAATCGCTCTCTCTAGCTCCCCCTGCTGCTGGTATAACACGCCCAGATTGCACAGCGCTCCGACCATGCGAGAGTCCAAGTCGAGCGCCTGGCGATAACACTTCTCCGCGTCACCGGGCCTGCCCCGGTCCTTGTGTACGTTTCCTAGATTATTCAGTACGGCGGCATCCGCGGGCCTCAAGACGGCAGCCGCCGGTAGCTTTCCTCGGCCGCACCGAGATCGCCCATTTGGTGCAGCACGAGGCCCAAGTCGCCATGCGCTTCGGCCAGGTTCGGAGCGAGTGCGACGGCGCGCCGCACGCAGTCAGCCGCTTCTTTTAGAGCGCCCCGGGCACAGGCGATCCCTCCGAGCAGGTGCCACGCCCGCGCATGCTCTGGCTCGAAAGCCAACACGCGGCGACATGCGGCCTCCGCCTGCGCAAGCCGGCCAGCAGTAAGGCACTGCATGGCCGTTGCCAGTACTTCGTCAATGCTTTCCATGTGCAAGTCGTTCCATTCAGTCGAAGGCAAACGATTTTCCGGCTGCAAACGCCAAGAAGAAATGTTTTTCCATTTGTACGCTCCCCTTTGACCGTCGCGCCTGTTTCTCACCGACGAGTAGTCGCCTTCGCCAAACATTATAGGGAACAACACGTTAGGAGGTTTTCCGGCCTGATAGATGGCGCGAACACCCCTAATATTAGCAGTGTTCGGCATGAGCATTGCCGACCGCCGCTGCGACCGCAATCAAGCACGGTGTCAACCCCGGAGGTCATCATGGATTCGAGCCGCGCCCTGACACTGCGCCGTAGAAAGATCCGACAATCCAACGCTCGTAGAACGCTGAAGAAACGGCAATCCGCAAACCTCCGCCGCCTGCTGCTTGAGACCTTGGAGGACCGGCGACTGCTCGCCTTCGCGTACGACGATTTCTACTCGACGGATGAAGGCACGTTAATGATCGATAATGAAAACCCGGTCATCAACGATGTTTATAACGATAACTACGGCCCCGAGAGCTTGGACCGGCCAACGACAGAGATCGTGCAATCGCCCAGCCACGGTACTTTAGATTACACGCTTCAGGGCGGTTCGTTCCCGAACGTTGACCCGCCTGGAATCCAATTTACTTACCAGCCGGAAGCTGGCTTCGTCGGGGACGACTTCTTCGTATATTCCCTTGCCGACGATCAAAGCACAAGCACGGCGACAGCCTTTATCACTGTCAACTGGGTCAATGATCCACCCGTCGCGGAGAATGACGAATACGGGGTCGCGCCAAACGGTTCACTGACGGGCGATGCGCCGGGAGTCCTCGCGAATGACGCCGATGCGGACGGTGATCCGCTGACAGCCCTCGCCGTCACGACCGGTCCCAGCCACGGCGAGATTGAGCTCAATCCCGACGGCAGCTTTCGTATTCGCCGATGCCCGACTACCTCGGCTGGGATAGCTTCACCTACCAGGCCAACGACGGCTATTCGGACAGCAATCCAGCGACGGTCTCGATCCATGTCACCGATCCCGACGTCGCCATCGACGATTTTCGCGGCGACGGCACGAACCTGGATAGCGACTACGAAATCGCGGGTCCCGACCTCGCCGAACCCTTCGACATTTCCGTTTATGCGTCGTCCGACGGGATAACGCCCGGCCCGCTCCTCTGGCAGGGGACTGGCGACACGCAGGCCGGCAGTGGCCCGCTGACGTTCCAGCCGCACTTCTACGACTGGTATGAAAACTACGGTCTGATCGCCGTGCTGGACGCTAGCGACGCGGTTGCCGAGACCGATGAATCGAACAATACGGCGTCGTTCAGCGGCGGTTCGTTTTTGTCGCTTTCGCCGGAGCCGGATTACCCCGAGACGGTCTTGCAGATTCACGGCGGCGGCGCGCCGACGGAGACGGCAATTGCTATGGTCGATGCCTCCACGCTCCGCGTCACGCAAGGTGGCGAGTCGCACGACTATTCGATCGACGCCATCGATGAAGTCCACTATCGCGGGCACGTCGAGGGCGATTCGTTCGCCGACACGGATATCGACGTTCCCCTCTGGATGCTCATCGCCGGCCCTGCGGTCCTCGACCAGAACTACAGCGTCGAAGTAAATCCCGAAAACCCGCTATCGGTGAGCGCCGAAGATGGCGTCTTGAACGGCGCGAGCGACGACGATGGCGACGAACTGACTGCCGTGCGCGTCAGCGACCCAGCGCATGGCAGCCTGACGCTCCAGTCCGATGGCAGCTTTACCTACACGCCGGAGGAAAACTACATCGGGACCGACAGCTTTACGTACCGGGCAACGGACGGAACGAACACGAGCAACCTCGGGATGGCGAAAATCGAAGTGATCGACCCGGTTCCTCACGCGCTTCGCATTGGCTTCGACTGGACCCGCATCGCGGACCTGGATCTCGATACGCTGCATTGCACCGAGCCGACGTACGATGGCGCCGACGGCTGCCTGGCTGACGAGCGCCATGTGCAAGTGACGCTGACGAATCCAAACGGACTGTACATGTCGCAAATTCGCAGCATCCCGGCGACGGCCAACATTACCTCAGACACCGCGGAAGTCAGCTTCCCGATTCTCGAGCCGAATACCGATTACACGCTCGCGATCGTGCCCGGCGACGATCTTTCGATGCACTGCGTGACGGCGACGGGCGAAGAGATGGCATGCCCACCATTCACTTTCAACTCGTCCGACCAATCGCTGTACGACGTGGTTGGCAACTATGAGATTGACACCCAGGTGCTCTCGACCGGACTGAATTTTCCCGAAGTGTTGGACGAAAACCCGGACTACCACGTGCCGCTGGCCCAGAACCCGCAAGTCCTGGCCAGCAACGTCTATGGGGGCGGATCGGGCAACGACTACGTTGTCGCCCCTGGAGGCACGTTGAGAATCGACACCGACGAAAACGGCAATCCCCTGCAGTTCGACCAAAACGGGAACCCAACCTACGGCATCAGCCACGCGGGCGTTCTTTGCTCCGACGTGGTCGCCGACCCGCCCAACTTCGAATATGCCAACGTCAACCGGGACTGCGGTTGGTATAGCGGCCAGCAGATCCTGTCGGCGCAAGTGACCGACTTGCCGCATTTCGGCCAACTCCTCCCGAACTCCGGCGACAACCTCATCAACTCCAACGGCTCGTTCAGCTACCAGGCCGACGATGATGCCTATGGCCTCGATTTTTTCCGGATCATCGTCTCGGGCGCCGGCGGCTTTAGCCTGAAGGCGACGGTGTACGTGCAGGTGGGCGTTGCGGGTACTCTCGAGAGCGTTGACTTCGTCGATCCCGACGAAATTGACTGGACGGGTGTGGCGGACGTCATAAAGGATCACTATGGCGACATCGACGACCAAAATTCTGACGGCGATCCTACCGACGTTACCAGCGGACAAGCACAATTGGCGCCTTCCTTCGAGGGAGGCGATCGAATCTTCCCGGATGCGACGGCCACACAACGCGATCAGCTCAGAAACTACGTGCGCGTACGCGCTATCGTGTCCGACGACACCCCGCTCGGTGAAACCGTGTACTTCAAATCGTTCGACGTGGATGATCCGTCAGGCGATAAGGTTATCGACGCCAACGGCAACAAGTGGTTGGACAATCGCGGGAGGGTGCTCGGGAAGAACGCGGACGTGGCAAGCAAGACGGGTCTAAACGGTGGCGGCTACGACGGCCGCCTGAGACCGGTGAATAGCAACAACGATCTATCGGCCCCCTTCAAGCAAGACTTCATTGAAGCGAAAGTCAAAGTGGTCACGATCGGCGGAGTGCAGAAAAAGGTGGCCGAAGCCGACCTTGCCGTCTCTTTCGCCCCAGGAGACAATTTCCGAGTCGCCGCCAGTTTCCTCAAGCAAGTCGAAAAGCTTTTGCAGGACGGCGTTCCGACGGCGGGCGATCCCGATCCCCAGAAGGTCCCATACTATCCGGCAAAATACAAGCTCACGCCGCAGCTTTCCGTCTGGCGCCACTTGTACATTGAGGACGATACGCAGACGCCTGCGACCACGGAGTCGCTCATGCAGGCGAATACGACGAATCGCCAAGATAATCGTTTCGCAGACGCCTATTTGGAGCCGACATACTTTGATCCACCGAACGACGGAACGGCGCTGCCAACTCCCCACCAGGCGACATATATTGCCGCAGCCGGTACGTTATCACCAACGCAAGACATCCCGCTGATTGTCAATGCCGCAGACACGAAGAATGACGAGCGCGATCAGTTTTGGGTCGCGTACATCGGTGGTGGCTGGACGCTCGATTTCAATGACCCCACCAAACTCATAGCCGGCATTACTGCGAACCCGAACTCGGGTACCCCGTGGGACTGGACAGTTCTCTTCGAGCCAGATATCCAGGGCCTGTTCGGAAATCAAGGGAACGCCGCCATTGCAAAGGTCGCCGTTCACGAGATCGGGCATCAGCTTTTGATGACTCGGCGTGACACTGATAACAACGGTCATCGTGGGACCGCCGCCGACATGGGGCGGTACTACAACGCCGCCGTCAATGGGAACCAGCAGGATTCGCAGTGGAACGACAAGATCACCATCATGAACCCGGAAGCAATCCTCGTCCCGATGGACAACCCGGAACCGTCAATCCCCGTCGGGCAGCTAACGGAAGGAGTTTCGGCGATCGCTGGCAACAAGGCTGGGCCGATCGATCGGTTTTACTTTCACTCGCTGGATGTTCGCTACATGCGGGCGAGGAAAAACTCGCCGGGCCGCGGATGGAACGCCTAACCTGGCCAGCGCGAGAACCGAAAAGGAATCCCAAATGCGCTCTCGAGTACGCCTGACGTTTGGACTGCGAACGATGTTCGCGGTAACGCTCGTGTGCGCCTGGTGGGCGTGGCAATGGGGTATATCGACGCGGCACGCTGAGGCATCGAATGAGCTTTCTCGCCACGGCTGCTGTGTACACCACAATGCCTTCATCCTTAGCGAAGGCGCGCGTCGACTTGAAGGTGATTTGCCGTCCGCGAAGGCGATACGAGAAGCCGCCTGGAGGGCCGGGATAATTACGCTTAGCCATAATCAAGGGTGCTTGTGCCAG
>JADZDJ010000214.1 GCA_020851115.1 Pirellulales bacterium | reverse complement strand
TAGCCACAGCGCGGCTGCACGTCGTCGTTGGTGAACGCCACGCCGAAAGCGTTCTGTCCGCAGCAGTTGCAAAGCATGGGTTCAAATTGCTTGATCAGCGGATTCCAGTAGACCGTGTGAATTTTGCTGGCCCGCTTGCGTTGAACCCATAGATCGACCGCCAGCACCGGCGTTTCCGTGCGGATGAGAATCACTGGCACTAGATTGACCACCATCGCATAGCGGTCGTCCAATTCAGCGAGCTTGCGGCGGAGTTCGAGTTGCACTGCTCGGTTGACTGCCTCGACTTTCTCTGGGTCGGTCGGTTGCGGGCTGCGCGACTTTTTCTTGTTTGCCTCGCGCACCAGCGCATGATAATAATCGCGCAGCCGCTTGCGGTCGCGCAGCAGTCGGGCATCCATCCGCTCGAGAAACTCGGCGGCCAGCGAAAGCAATCGTTTTCGCGCCAAAGCAGTGGCACGCGGATAGCTCGGCGGCATCGCGGGCGCGGCTGGCTGCGGCTCAAGCTCCCAGAGAGACAACGGATCGGGAATCGACACTTCGACGCCGGAGGCCGCATTGAGCGAAAGGGGAAACCGCGTTTCCCACCGATCGTCGGACGCGACGATGCCGTGAAACCACCAAGTGTGATATTCAACGCTCATCTCTCGAGCCTCGCGAATTCCAACTTTTGCATTCAGCCAAGTGAATGCTCGGGCAATGGCTTCGTCCAGATCCTTGCGCTTCAAATACAATTCGCGAAGACGAAAGACACCCGTGCGAGGCTCGGATTGGAGCAACTGTTCGGACCATTGTAGAAAGTCGCCCGCCAGGTTGACCGAGAGGCCGTCGCCGGCCACCTCCGGCCCGAGCGCTGCAACTTCTACTTCCGCGCCGACCGCGCGGGCAACTTGCGGCGGCAACAGCACCGTTCCCGATCGCTCGCCATCGGGCCAATCGACCAGCGCTCCACGCCGCTCGAGCAGCGTCGTCGCAAACGTGTGAAGTTGATCTTCGATCGAAGCGGTCATTGAAATTCCTCGCCAAACAAGGCGTCGTCGAGTTGCTTGGCATGCAGGTACTCTTCTTGCGCGTCGACCAGCGACTGCCCCAGCGCGTCGAACGATTGCTGCAACTGGCCATCATCGCGCGATCGCAGCCAGAGATTGAGCACAAGCGATTCAAACTCTTCGCCGCCTTGCAGGTTGCCCAAGATCGAGCCGACTTCGCCCACCACCAACTCGAACATGCGAATTTTTTCCTCCAGCAGCGTCAGCAGCCGCGCCTCGAGCGATTCGGCCGTGCAAAGGTTGAATATAAACACATCGCGAGTTTGGCCGATGCGGTGGATGCGGCCGACTCGCTGTTCGATTCGCATGGGATTCCACGGTAGATCGAAGTTGACCAGTGTGTTGGCAAATTGCAAATTACGCCCTTCCCCTCCCGATTCCGAACACAGCATCACTGGCACTGTTTCTCGGAAAGCCGCCACGGCAGCGTCTTTCTCCGATTCCGACTCGGCACCGGAATAGGTGACATACGGAATCATTTTCTCGTCCAGTAACCGCTGCAGGTGTTCGAGCGTGCGGCGGAACGTGGCAAAGATCAACATCTTTTCGCCACGATTTTGGTGCAGTAGTTCGAGCAATCGCTCGTCTTTCGCCGTGCGACCGATGCGACTGGCCAATTCGACGAGCGGTTTGGCCGCTGGATCCGCGCCGACAATGTTGTCGAGCGATTGAGCCAAGGCTCCCACGTGGCTGCCGGCCGCCAATAGCAGCGTGGCCAGTTGACGCCGTCCCAATGGCGGCAGCGCAGCAAGTTCGCCGGTATCTGGCGACTGCGCCGAGGACGCGATTGGGCAATCGCTTTCCATGCTATCATCCAAGCGAGCGCCGGCGTCTTCCTCGTCGGCCTGGCCGGCACGATCGGCATCCCGCGAATCGGCAGCGGGCAATTGTCGGCTGCGCAGATAGCGAGCCAGTTGATCGTATAGCAAGGCTTCATCGCCAACCGGTTGCGCTAGGATGGTGTGGGCATAGCGCGCTGGAAGGTCCATTTGAACGAGGCTGCGCGTGTTGCGAACCATCACTTCGCCGAGCAACGAGCGCAGCCGCTCGCGATTGCACGGATCGCGAGGGTTTCCGCGGCGAACGTGTTGGCGTTTGAACTCGCTCTCGGTTTTAAGATGTCCGGGTTCCAATAAAGTGAGCAGATTGTATAGCTCCAGCAAATTATTCTGTACCGGCGTTGCGCTGAGCAAGAACAGATGCCGCCGCTTGAGCGAATTGATGAGTCGCCAGTTTTGCGTCGCGCGGTTCTTGCAGTGGTGCGCTTCATCGACAATCACCAAATCCCACGGCGCATCGGCGACCCATTCGGCTCGCTTGGGGTGCTTGGCAAACGCCAGCGAGACCAGCACACGATCGGTTTCGCGCCAGAAGCGAGCCGTGTCGGCGACGCCCGTTCTCGGCGGCGTGGAAAACTGCAGGTGAAATTTCGCGAACAGCTCCTCGCGCCATTGAGAAACGAGCGGACTGGGCGTCAAAATCAAGACCCGCTTCACCAAGCCGCGCAGGAGATACTCGCGCAGCAGCAGACACGCTTCGATGGTCTTTCCCAAACCCACTTCGTCGGCCAGCAGGACGCGGCCATGAAATCGCCGCAGCACCTTGCGAATCGTCTCGATCTGGTGGGGCAAGTGCTCGACGCCTGTCAGCCCTTCGAGACAGAGCAATTGGTCGAAATCGCGCAGCAATTGCAATTGGCAATATTCCAAGTGCAGTCGCAGCGCCGCCGGGTCGTCCGTGAGCCGCTCGTCGGGAGCCGGAACATCGCGGAAGACCATTGGAATTCCCGCTGCCGTGCAAAATAGCGCACCCTGGCTAGGAACGCCTAGTTCGGCAGCGCCTACAGGTTTCTCCGTTACGGTCGCGACCACGATTCCATTCCTTCCCAGCGGTACGGTTCCATCCCAGCCCCTTGCGTACAAAGAGCTTGGCACAATGCGGATTGCTACATTGGCATCGTCACGTGTTTCAGCAGCGCGTCGGCGAAATGTTCGCGCCGATAAAAATCGATCGGTTGCCGAGAGAGCCGTAGTGATATTGCAGCATACCACTAGTTGAATTCAAATCCAACCGTAGGTAGTTGGCGTGAAAACGTAGCGCTGTTGGGCCGCGGCGGTGTTGTTGGTGACGGCGGTGACGTTAAAGTTGGCGTCGTGCAGCGGCAAGTGGTATTTGCTGAACGAAGGCTTGCTGAAATACCGCGTGGCCAAGGCTTCGACGTAGAAGGGATGCCAGACCAATTTGTGCCACTGGGTCTCGATGCTGTCTCGAACAGCTCACTCCATTGGGATTTCAGCATTTCCGGCTCGGTGCTCTTGTCCCCTTCCAGCGGCCATTGCCCCAGACAGGTTTTGAGATCTTGGGCGAACACGTTGAGCATCTGGATCGGTTGGACCTGGCTGTCAAAGCCCGGCTTGGAGGTCTTGTCATCGACGGCAGCGGCGAGCATCCCCCGGGTCTGCAACCTTCGACAACTCCGCCATGAATGACGGCAGACACGACACGGCTGGCATCAAGTCCTCCTTACGCTAAAGTGTGCCGTATCACCCAGTTCGGATAGCTCCTCGCATTGTCCAGGTGGGACTCTGCAATCGTCCTGCCTTCGGCCATTGTCGCCTTGAACCGCAACCACTTTGCGGCTAAGTTGTTAGGTTCAAATTCCGCGAACACCCAAACACGCCGAGGGCGCGTTGCCCGAGCAATCCTGGAGAAAATCCTATGGTCCGAACTCGCCCAAGAACAAAATTAGCGATTATCCGCAAGTCGCGGGTCTGCCCGAAGTGCGGCGCTAAGCTGAACAATCAACTGACTCGCTGCAGCCGCTGCGCGCGCGAAGTGCCGCTGGAGGGAAAGGTCTCAAAAAAGGGACGATACGTGAAAGCATATCGGCGTCGCAAGAAAAAGAAGCCGGAGTAGCGCATCGGAAAGCATGTGAGTAGGGGAGAATTGGATCACAGGTGAAGACCGATCAGATGACTCTCCCATTTTCCTCGACTCCCGTTCTCCCGTTCTGATTGAATCGAGTGGCGCTCCGCAGCAAGCCCCAATGACTTTCGACGCCTATTATTCGCTCGGTGTATTGGCGCTGGCGTTCTACTTGCTCGCCGCCAGCCGTTTGAGCGCCGACTTGGTGTTGATCGGCGGCGTCGTGATGCTGCTGGCAAAAGGAGTGCTAACGACGGGCGAAGCTTTGACCGGACTGGCAAACGAAGCCGTCGCTAGTGTCGGTGTGCTGTTTGTGGTCAGTGCTGGCGTGCGCGACACGGGCGGTGTCACGTGGTTGGCCGAGCGATTGTTTGGCCGGCCTAAGTCGGCGCAATCAGCCATCTGGCGGCTGATGATTCCCACCGCCGGCGCCAGCGCGTTCATGAACAACACGCCGCTGGTGGCGATGCTCATACCGGCAGTCAACGATTGGGCGAAGCAATGCCGAATTGCCGTCAGCAAGCTGATGATTCCGCTGAGCTATGCGGCGATTCTCGGCGGCACTTGCACGCTCATTGGCACGAGTACGAACCTCGTCGTCAACGGGCTGGTGATTTCGACGGCTGCGAAGCAGACCGCGAACAATTCCCCATCTGAAATCGCAAATCTCCGATTGCCGGCGGAGGGCTTGGGAATGTTCGACATTACCTGGGTCGGCCTGCCAGCGTGTATTTTCGGCGTCACTTTCGTTGCTATTGGCAGCCGCTGGCTCTTGCCCGACCGCAAGCCGCCGATCAGCAACCTCGACGATCCACGCGAATACACCGTCGAAATGATGGTACAGCCCGATAGCCCGCTCGTAGGCAAATCGATCGAAGAAGCCGGCCTGCGTAGCTTGCCTGGAGTCTATCTGGCGGAAATCGACCGCATCGATGAAGTGCTTCCGGCGGTCTCGCCGAATGTACGACTCCGCTCCGGCGACCGGCTGGTATTTGTCGGCATCGTCGAATCGGTCGTCGATCTGCGGAAAGTCCGTGGCCTGGCTCCGGCCACCGATCAAGTGTTTAAACTCAACAGTCCTGGCTCACAGCGGTGCTTGATCGAAGCGGTCGTTTCAAACAGTTGCCCGATCAACGGCAAGACGATTCGCGAAGGGCAGTTTCGCAAAGTGTACGACGCCGCCGTGATTGCCGTGGCAAGAAACGGTGAGCGATTGCATCAAAAGATCGGCGATATCGTCCTGCGGCCGGGCGACACACTGCTGTTGGAAGGGCATCCTTCGTTTGCCGACCGGCATCGCAATTCGCGCGATTTTTTTCTGGTGAGCCGGCTCGAAAATTCGCAACCGCCCCAACATGAGAAAGCGCTCATCGCGCTATTGGTTTTGGCTGGGTTGGTCGCGGTGGTAGCGACAGAACTACTGCCCGTGCTGAGCGCGGCCTTGATTGCCGCCACCTTGATGCTGATCTTCCGCTGCACCAGCATCACCGAAGCGCGGCGAAGCATCGATTGGGAAGTGCTGTTGGCGATTGCCGCTTCGTTCGCCATCGGCAAAGCACTGGAAAAAACCGGTGCGGCAGATGTGATTGGTGGCAGTATGATTGGCTTGGCGCAAGGCCAAGCGTGGCCGACGCTGGCGGTGGTTTACCTTGCCACGCTATTGGCAACTGAGATAATCACCAACAATGCTGCGGCGGCGCTGATGTTTCCCATGGCCATGAGCACGGCCGCTTCGCTCAACGTCAGCCCGATGCCATTCGTGATCGTCGTGATGATGGCGGCTTCGGCCGGTTTCGCCACGCCGATCGGTTATCAAACGAATCTCATGGTCTACGGCCCAGGCGGATACAAATTCAGCGACTACGTGCGTTTGGGCGTGCCGCTCGACATTTTGATTTGGATCGTCACGGTGGCGTTGACGCCAATATTCTTTCCGTTTTGATCGCCATTCAGCCGACTTTTGCGCGGGCGCATCGCGTGGGTGACTTATCTCGCCCAACGTGAAAAATGAAAATGCTTCTGGCGGGGAGAGCACGTCCACCTTCGTAATCTAGGCAATCTGCGGCCAATTTGCGGCGCTTTCGTTTGCGTCATTTCGACGCATTCTCGCGGTTCCAGGACTGGTTCGGCCGATAACGGAAGTAGCGACATTGCCGACCAATGTCGTCCTGCGCCTATTCCGATCTTGCCGCCAGCCTACCCCGCCTATGTCGCACCCTTCATCTCCCCTTGGTACGCAATCGTTCTACGCTCGCCATTTCTTGGCCATCTTGTTTGTCGTGGTGTTCCTGTTGCCGCTGGCCATCGTTGGAGCGATGAAGGCGAAGACCAACAATCGCAATGACGTTCGCGGCTGGCTCCCCATCGAATATGAAGAAACGAGAATCTATCGAGCTTTCCGCGAGCAGTTTCAGGGGGAAGAATTTGTGCTGGTCAGTTGGGACGGCTGCACGCTCGGCGATCAGCGTCTTGAATTGATGGCACGCAAGCTAGTTCCAGCCAAGGAGGAGCGCAGCGAGGATGACCCGCCGTTAATGTATAAGACGGTGCTGACCGGCCCGCAGGTGATCGAGCGAATGACTTCCGAGCCGCTGAATTTGGACCGCGAAGAAGCCATAAATCGCCTCACTGGCTCGCTGGTTGGCCCCGCGAAATCGAACGACGAGCCGCTCGATCAGCGCCAGACGTGCCTAGTCGTCACGCTCTCGGATGAGGGCCGCAAAAACTTGCATCGGCCGGTCGATCACATTATCAGCCTGGCCGAAAAAGAGTGCGCGATCAAGGCCGACGAATTGCACCTAGGCGGCCCGCCGGTCGACAACGTGGCGATCGACAACGCTGGACAGCGCAGCTTGATGACGCTATTGGGATTATCGCTTGGCGTTGGCGCGATCGTATCGTGGTTCAGCCTCAAGAGCGGCCGGCTGGTGGCGATTGTAATCGTCACGGGCGTTTACAGCATGGCGCTAAGCCTGGCGATCGTCTGGTATACGGGAAGCCCCGTGGATGCGATCGTACTGACCATGCCGTCACTCGTCTATGTGGCCACAACATCGGGGGCAATTCATCTATCGAACTACTATCGCGATGAAGTCGCCGAAACGGGGAGCCGATTGGGGGCGGCAGGCCGAGCGCTGCGTCATGCGGCTTTGCCGCTGGGGTTGGCGACCGGAACGACGGCCGCCGGCCTATTGACGCTGTGTTATAGCGAATTGATTCCAATTCAGATGTTCGGCATCTACTCCGCCGTCGGCGTCACGGTGAGCTTGTTGCTGCTGGTGTTTTTCATTCCTGCCGCACTCGAATGCTGGCCGCCGAAGCTGCGAATCGGGGCGCTGGCGAAAACCGAGGAAGAGCTTCGCAAATGGAAGACACCCGAGGACACACGCTGGTGGCGCGCCGGCCGATGGATTTTGGACCATAATAAGTCGATTGCGATGGCTTGCTTGGCGGTGATGCTGCTGGTCGGCTATGGCATCTTTAAGGCGGAAACGAACGTGCAGTTGATGCGATTCTTCTCTTCAAGGGCTCGCATTTTGCACGACTATCGCTGGCTGGAAGCCAATCTGGGGCCGCTTGTGCCCATGGAAATCGTCGTTCACATCGACCGCTCGATTCACGACGACTTGGATAGCGACGAGCGGGCTGCGAAGCTTGAGGCGGATCGCGCCGACACCGCAACCAATCCACCGCCCAATGTCAACGTCAAGCGGTTGTCATTTCTCGACCGGATGGAACTGATCGGCCAGATTCAGCGGCGGATTGAAGCAGTGGACGAGGTAGGCAGCGCGCTTTCGACGGCTACTTTTTCTCGGGATTTGGATCTCGGGGGTAGTTCCGGCGCGGCTGGCAAAATCTTCGGCATCAACCGGCGAACCAAGCGCAGTGTGCTGAACCGCCGGCTACTCGCACATCGCCATGAATTGCTGGCGGGCGAATACCTGCGCGATTGGAAAAACCCCGACAGCGGCAAACAGGAAGAGCTTTGGCGCATCAGCGCGCGCGTCAGCGCGCTGAAGAACGTTGACTACGCAGATTTCACGCAGCAGCTTCAGGCGGTGGTTGAACCGCTGATCGCCGCACAGAACGAAAAAGGAGTCCACGGGATTTCCGTGGCCTATACCGGCTTGATTCCGCTGGTCTACAAAGCCCAGCACTCGCTGATGGACGGGCTGGTATTCGGCTTTCTCACGGACTTCGCGCTGATTGTCGTCGTGATGATCGTCGCCTGCCGGCAATGGTCGGTCGGCATTATCTTGCTATTGCCCTCTGCTTTTCCGGCAATCGCGGTATTTGGCGGAATGGGCTGGTTGCATGCGTTGTTGAAGTCACGGAATATCGATGGCATGTTCATCGATATCGGCACGGTGATGGCGCCAGCGGTCGCGCTCGGGGTGACCGTCGATGACGTGGTGCATTATTTGCTCTGGTTTCGCCGTGGCATTCAAGAAGGAATGGATCGAAAGGGCGCGGTCATGTTGGCCTACAAAGGCTGCGCGCGGGCGATGTATCAAAGTTGGGGCGTAATCGGCATCGGGCTGTCGGCATTTGCCCTAAGCCCATTCGGTCCGACCCAGCGATTTGGCTTGATGATGCTATCCATGCTTACGGTAGCGCTCGGCAGCAACTTGCTGTTCATGCCAACGCTGCTTGCTGGGCCGATGGGAGCGATTTTCGAGCACGGCATCAAGCGAAAGATGCGGAGGACAGTGGCCAAGTCCAAGGTTGAAGAGACGACGACTCGACCCCAGCATCAATTCCATCGAGCCGAAACGCCGGTGGTGCCGCCGCCAAAATCGAAGACCATTCCCGCGGCTACTCCGATACCGCCATTGCCGGTCGGCTCAAGTGTCGTGCCGCCGCCAAAGATCAATCTATCGCCGGCGCAACCCACTGCCGCCAAGCCTCCGATGTCGCACATCGGCCTATCAAAGGCGGCCGATAAAAAGCCGAATGCCGCCTGATAATTTGGGTTGTTGCCGAAGTCGAAAAAGCATTGGCACGGCAGTGCTCTGATGCGAGGCATGGATGCCGAGGAATGCCGATGACGGCGGCCATCGCGATTTCTCGGTAATCTCAAATAACTAGCGGCTTAAATCGGCTCGCCCCTGACGAATCGCTTGTCGCGCGGCTAGACTAGCGGATTGAACAGTCGATATTCGGCTGCACCTGAGAATCCGCATACGCACGCTTGCACACCATGATTTCCGACCGCGATGCCTATTATCGAGTTCCTCCCGGCAGTCGATTGCCGGAAGTGGTTCATGCCATTGTTGAAATTCCCAAGGGGAGCCGCAACAAGTTCGAGATCGACAAGCAGACGGGGCTATTTCGCCTCGACCGGTATTTGTACTCGTCGAGCCACTATCCCGGCGACTACGGATTTATTCCGCAAACGCTGGCCGAGGACGGCGACGCGCTCGATATTTTGGTGATGGTCAACGAACCGACGTTTACCGGCTGCCTGATCGAAACCCGCGTGGTTGGCCTATTCCGCATGAGAGACCGCGGACACAACGATTACAAGGTGCTGGGCGTGCCCCACAGCGATCCGCTGTTTGACGACTTCCGCGATCTGCCCGATGTGCCGCACCATTTTACCCGCGAAGTCGAGCATTTTTTTGGCACGTACAAGCAACTGGAAGGCGTCAACGTGGAAACCCTGGGCTGGGACAATGCGGCAGCGGCATTCACCGAAGTGCATTCCTGCGTCAATCGATTTCGCTCTACGACGAGGTGAGTCGCAAGGAAAGCCGCCACAGAATATGATTGACATGATCGACCTGTTGATCTTTTGGAAAACCGATCGTGTCCGATTCTTTGCCCGATCCTCCTGAGCTGCTCGCACCGGCCGGCGATTGGGATGCGCTGCGCGCGGCGGTTGCCAATGGAGCGAACGCGGTTTATTTCGGCCTGTCGAATTTCAACGCACGGCATCGGGCGACGAATTTTACGCTCGAAGAATTACCCGAGGTGCTGGCGTATCTGCACTGGCGCAATGTACGCGGCTACGTTGCTTTCAACACCTTGATCTTTTCGGACGAGTTGGCGGAAACCGAACGATTGGTGGCGGCGATTGCCGAAGCTGGGACCGACGCCGTGATTGTGCAGGATTTGGGACTGGTGCGATTGATCCGCCGCGTTGCGCCTGGATTACCGATTCATGGCTCGACCCAAATGACCCTCACCGAACCGCGCGGCATCGAATTTGTCCGCCAGCTTGGCGTGGAGCGAGTGATCGTCGCCCGCGAGTTGTCGATCGAAGACATTGGTCGGATCGTTGAACGAACGCAGATGCCGCTGGAAGTGTTTGTGCATGGAGCGCTTTGCGTGGCTTATAGTGGACAATGCCTTACCAGCGAGGCTCTCGGCGGGCGGAGTGCGAATCGCGGGCAATGCGCGCAGGCGTGTCGGCTGCCGTATGAACTGGTGGTTGATGGCAAGCTGCGAGACACTGGCGATCGGCAGTATTTGCTCAGCCCGCAGGATCTAGCCGCGTATGACCTGATCGAGCCGATGGTGAAGCTCGGCGTGATAAGCTTCAAAATCGAAGGCCGACTCAAGAGCGCCGAGTATGTGGCGATCACCTCGCAAACGTACCGAGCGGCGATCAATGCGGCCGTCGCCCAGCGCCAGTTCGCGATCGACAAGCAACAGCAGCTCGACTTGCAGCAAAGCTTTTCCCGCGGCTTCAGCCACGGTTTTCTTGACGGCGTAAATCATCAAGTGCTGGTACCGGCGCGATTTCCCAAGAGTCGCGGCGTGAAAATTGGCACGGTCGCCGATAAGTCTCCTCGTGGCATGATCGTCGAGCTAGCCGGCGAACACGATGCCGAGATTGTAAAGCCCGGCGATGGATTGGTCTTCGACGAAGGGCACCCGGAGCAGGATGAGCAAGGGGGCCGCGTGGTCGAAGTGCGGATACTCCACATAGGATTGGGAAATGGAGGCGCTAGCGGTCGGTCGCGAGAGATTGAAGTTGTCTTCTATCCCGGCAGCGTCAATCTGGCAGCGGTCTCGAATGGCGCACTGGTCTGGAAAACCGACGACCCGCGAATGCGCCGGCGGCTGGAGCAAAGTTATGCCCGCGATGTTGTGCCGAATCGCGATGCGATCCATTTTTTCATTCGTGGCACGATCGGCGGCGCGGTCGAGCTTGATGTTCGCGATGCAGCGGCAATCGTCGGCAATTCGCGCTGGGCCGGGCCGCTGCAAGTAGCGCAGAAGCACCCTATCACCCTTGAACTGTTGCGCGAGCAACTTGGCAGGCTTGGCGATACGCCGTTTGAGCTGGGAGACGTCGTATCATCCCTGCCGGCCGATGCGATGGTGCCCAAGAGCGTGCTAAACGATCTGCGCAGGCGAGCCGTCGATGAGTTGCTTGAACGTCGCAAGCAAGTCGAGCAGCGCATTGCTCGCAAACATTCGCTCGAAAGGCTGCAACGCGAAGTGCGTGATTTCGGCTACAGCAAAGACGGTTCCGTCCGGCCAAAACTGACGGTTCTCTGCCGCACGATGGAGCAACTCGACGCCACGCTCGCCTGGCGGCCGCCAGATTCGTCGTTTCATCCAGCAATGGTTTATTGCGATTTTGAAGACGTGCGGCGATACCACACCGCCGTCGAAAAAGCCCGTGCGGCAGGTGCGCTCATCGGCCTGGCGACGCTGCGGATCATCAAGCCGCACGAGGAGGGCCTGCTGCGGCAGATCGCCAAGGCCGCGCCAGACGCGGCGCTGATCCGAAATCTCGCAGGGCTGGTGTACTTTCAAGAACATGTCCCGCAGTGCCAGTTGATCGGCGACTTTTCACTCAATATTACCAATGAACTGACGGCCGATCTGTTCCGGCGCGAAAAACTTGCACGGTTGACTCCCGGCTACGATCTGAATTGGGATCAACTCAAGGCCATGCTAGGCCGGATCGACCCGAGTCTCTTTGAGGTCGTCGTCCACCAGCACATGCCGATGTTCCATATGGAGCACTGTGTATTTGCTGCAATGCTGTCCAGCGGTAAAGACTACCGCGATTGCGGCCGGCCGTGCGACCATCATCGGGTTGAACTGCGCGACCGAGTCGGCGCGGCCTTTCCGCTCTTGGCCGACACCGGCTGCCGCAACACGGTGTTCAATTCGGTCGCCCAATCGGCGGCCGAGTATATTCCGCAAATGCAAAAACTGGGCGTACGGCATTTCCGCGTCGAACTGACGAGAGAAAACGCTGCGCAAGTCGGCCCGCTGTTGGAGCGCTACGCTAAAGTTATCGCCGGCTTGGAACTGCCACAACAAGCTTGGCGTAATTTGCAGGTGCTGAATCAGCTCGGCGTGACGCGCGGAACGCTGCAACAGGCGTAATATCCTAACCGCGCAACAACTTTCGCAGCACCGTTTGCAGGATGCCGCCGTTGCGGTAATAGTCGAGTTCGACCGGCGTATCGATGCGCACTTTCACGCCGAACGTTTTCATGCTTCCATCCGGAGCGGTTGCCGTCACGGTGATCTTGCTCCGGGGCTGTAAGCTATCGTGCACGGGAATGTCGAAAGTCTCTTCACCAGTCAGGCCCAGCGACGGCCACGTTTGCCCATCCAAGAATTGCAGCGGCAGCACACCCATCCCCACCAGATTGCTGCGGTGGATGCGTTCGTAGCTTGTCGCCAGTACCGCACGGATTCCCAGCAGTAATGTGCCCTTCGCCGCCCAGTCGCGGCTGCTGCCGGTGCCGTATTCCGCACCCGCCAGGACGACCAATGGAACGCCATCGGCTTTGTATTTCATGGCGGCATCGAAGATGCTCATCACCTCACCCGTAGGAAGGTAGCAGGTGACGCCTCCTTCAGTGCCGGGGGCAAGCTGGTTGTGGATACGAATGTTGGCAAAGGTGCCGCGGGTCATCACGCGGTCGTTGCCGCGGCGCGAGCCGTAGCTGTTGAAATCGGCCTTCTCCACGCCATGCTCGATGAGGAATTTTCCGGCAGGGCTGGAAGCGGCGATTGAACCGGCCGGCGAAATGTGATCGGTCGTAACGGAATCTCCCAGCGCAGCCAAACAGCGAGCGGCTTCAATCGGCTGGATTGGTCCCGGCTCGGCTGGCAGATCAATCAAAAACGGCGGCTCTTGAATGTAAGTACTGCTCTCCTGCCAGTCGAACAGCGCTCCTTCGCTGGTCTTGATGGCGTTCCACTTCGGATTGCTGTCCCAGACATTTTCATAGCGCGCTTGAAACATCGTCGGCAAAACCGCCGTTGAAACGGTCTTGTCGATTTGTTCGCGCGTCGGCCAGATGTCTTTCAAGTATACCTCTTTACCATCACTCCCTTTGCCGAGCGGCTCTTGAGTGAGGTCGATGTCCGTACTTCCGGCCAATGCGTAAGCGACGACCAGCGGCGGGCTTGCCAGATAGTTCGCTTTGACCAGCGGATTCACGCGCCCCTCAAAGTTGCGATTGCCGCTGAGTACGGCTGCCGCGACCAGATCGCTGTCGGTCACCGCCTTGGCGACAGGCTCCGGCAGCGGGCCGCTATTGCCGATGCAAGTGGTGCAGCCATAGCCAACTGTTTGGAAGCCGAGTTGGTTGAGGGCAGGCGTCAGTCCAGCCTTTTCAAAGTAATCAGTCACCACGCGGCTCCCCGGCGCAAGACTGGTTTTCACATACGGCTTGACCTTCAAGCCTTTTTCGACCGCGTTTTTCGCGAGCAGCCCCGCGGCAAGCATCACCGATGGATTGCTGGTATTGGTGCAACTAGTAATCGCCGCAATGACAACGGCTCCGTGAGTAATGTCGGTGCTGTTGCCATTGTTGCCGACCGTGGCATGGCGACGGACGGCGACCTCGTCGAGCGCAAATCCACGTTCCGCGATCGGGGCTTGCAGCGACTTACGGAAGGAATCCTTGACGCCTGAAAGTGGCACGCGGTCTTGCGGACGCTTTGGGCCGGCAAGGCTAGGCTCCACCGTGCCGAGATCGAGCTTGATTACCTTCGTGTACTTCAATGCGGTCGCGCCCGTTTCATCGGTGCGAAACATGCCCTGTTCTTTGTAATAACGTTCGACCAGCTCGACGGTTTCATTCGAGCGGCCGGTCAGGCGTAGATAGTTGAGCGTCTCAGCATCGACCGGAAAAAACCCGATCGTTGCGCCGTACTCCGGGGCCATATTACCGATCGTTGCGCGGTCGGGGAGCGACATTCGCGACACGCCTGAGCCATAAAATTCGACAAATTTACCAACGACCCCTGCTTTGCGCAGGATTTGCGTAACGGTGAGCACCAAATCTGTTGCCGTAACGGCCGGTTGCAACTCGCCGGTGACTTCGAAACCAATCACCTCAGGCATCAACATGTAGAGCGACTGGCCGAGCATGTTCGCCTCGGCTTCGATACCACCCACTCCCCAACCAACCACACCAAGGCCGTTAATCATCGTGGTGTGACTGTCGGTACCGACAAGGCTGTCGGGCAAGGCGACGACATCGCCGTCGATTTTCCGCAGAAAGGCAACTTTGGCCAGAAACTCCAGATTCACCTGATGCACAATGCCGATATTGGGCGGCACGACCTGGAAATTATCGAATGCTTTTTGGCCCCAACGCAAAAACTCGTATCGCTCGCGATTGCGATGGAATTCCAATTCGACATTCAGATCGAGCGAGTCCGCGGAGCCGAAATGATCGACTTGAACCGAATGATCGATCACTAGATCGACCGGTAAAAGTGGATTGATTTTCTTCGGATCGCCGCCGAGCCGCTTCATGGCGCTGCGCATCGCGGCCAAATCGACGACGCATGGCACCCCCGTGAAATCTTGCAACACGACGCGGGCCGGCTTGAAGGGGATTTCTGTCTCTGCCGGCTGCTCGGCATTCCACGACGCCAGATTCCTTACATCTCGTTCAGAAACTTCATAGCCATCACAATTCCTGAGCAGTGATTCGAGCAGCACGCGAATCGAAAATGGCAAAGCGGAAATCTGACCGAGGCCGAGTTCTTCGAGTTTCGACAGTCGGTAGAGCACCGCCTTCCCACTGCCGGTATTGAAGGAAGTTTTCGCTCCGAATGGGTCTTTCGTCCGTGTGGAAGTGGCCATGAGATTGCGTCCGTTGAGAATGCGGCAAAAGGAATTTGGAATCGTTTGGCTTTTCAGTATTTTATCGCAGGAGAGGCCGCATGTCTGCCGGTTTGCGAATGCATTCAGACGGACTAATTTTCTTGCGGTGCAAAACTTGGTCGGCGGCCCGGCGCATTGGCTCGCGTGCGACCAACTTGATCGTTCGGCCAAAGCTCTTGTACGAGGTGTTGGACCAGAGCGATGCTGCCGTGGGTTGTGTCGACCGCGCGCTGGGCCAACTCGTCGTGCGAACTTGTGGTCTGGATTGCCCATTGACGATGGGATGTGCGAAATTTCAGCGAAGTTTTGCCCTCAAGGGCCTTTCGGAATTGCCGCGAATTTCATTAGATTTTCGCGGGTGATGGGCGGTTATCGTAGTTTCAAAAAGCTATAATGGCATGTTGCTCGCAGCTTGGATCGGTGGATGTGGCCGTTAGCAAATTCCATGTTTTTGCAAAAAGGTGAGGCGAATATCATGAAGCGGATTTCATTGGCGTCGTTGATTTGGGCGTTGATCGCGACCGCGGTTGTGGCCGAAGAAGAAAAGGTGGATTTCGTCAAACAAATTCAGCCGATTTTTATTGAGCATTGTGCAAAGTGCCACGGGGCCGAGAAGGGACAAGGCAAGTTGCATCTGCAAAACGCTGAAGCCATCCAGGAAAAGATGAAGGCGAAGCCCGAATTTCTCGTGGCTGGAGATCCGGAAAAAAGCTCGCTCTATCAGCGGCTGGTGACGACCGACGCCGCGAAGCGCATGCCCAAAAAGGCCGACCCGCTTCCCAAAGAACAAATCGCGCTGATCGAAACATGGATCAAACAGGGTGCTCCGCTATCGGCTTCGGCAGTAGATACGTCACCGGAAAAGCCCGTGGCCGCACCGCACGAAACCGAGACTAAAGCGCCAGCCGAAGTCGCGGCAGCGCCCAAGCAGGCAATCGACCAACTGACATCCGCCGGCGCGCAGGTCATGCCCATGTTCGCTGGCAGCAATTTGCTGTGGGTTTCGTTTGCACACCGCGACAAGCCGGCCGGCGACGAAGATTTGGCACTGCTCGAAGGGGTAGCCGATCAAGTCGATTCGCTCAATCTTGCCGGTTCAAAGCCGACTGCCGCTGGGCTGGCGCCGCTGGCGAAGCTCAAAAACATGTCGAAGCTGCATCTAGAAAATTCCACCGCGACCGATGAGGGATTGGCTCATTTGTCGGCGCTGGCAAATCTCGAATATCTCAACCTCTATGGAACGGAAGTCGGCGATGTAGGTCTGAAACATCTGGCCAATTTGAAGCAACTCAAGAATCTCTATTTGTGGCAATCCAAAGCGTCTTACGACGCCGCGATGGCCCTCGAAAAGGAAACGCCAGGCCTGGTCGTCGATCTTGGTTATAATCATCCGGTGGTCGTCAAAATGAGGCTGACAAAATCGCTCAAATCGGCCAAAACACAAGCGGAAACAGCCCAGGCCGATTTGGTGAAAGCGGAGCAACAACTTGCCACGGCGAAGAAAAACGCAGAAAGCGCGACGGCTCGCCTGGCAGACATCGAAAAGGAACTGAAAGCCCTCGAACCTGCTAAAACCGACGAAAAGGCCGCGGCCGGCAAGAAAGACGATACGAAAAAAGACGGCGAAAAGAAAGAAGAGGAAGCCAAGACGGCGTCCGCCGCGACGGACAAGGATGAAAAAAAGTAGCTCAATCGCAGCGACGCCGCGTGCTGGTCCGTCGCCGTCGCTACAAGCCCAAATCATCAGGAAGCTTTTCGTTGCTTCCCCCCGCCTGTTGCACCTGGTCCCGTCAGGCTGCGATTCGCTGCCGCGGTTCGCGCTTGGCACGTTACGGCTTCGCCCATGCTGACTCGGCGAGTTTTCGTGAACGCGATATCTTGAAAATGAGGTTCGCCGCCGGCACCGCCGCCACCGGTATCCAACCCTCGCGAAAACTTTTACAATACTCCGTTTTTCGGGGCTACTCTTTGGCGGATTGCAGGCTTGCCGATGACGAACGATCCCTCTGCGCACGGAGCAGGAGCCGAATATGAACATGTGGGTTCCGGCTATTTCTCCCAGCGTCAACTGAAACGGGGGGCGGCAAGCTGGATATCGCTCGTTGGTCTCGGAGTCGCATACGTCATTTCTGGAGATTTTGCCGGTTGGCAATTCGGTTTGAAGTATGGAGGCTGGGGTGGACTGCTGATGGCCGCGCTGCTGATGGCAGTCATGTATACGTGCATGTGTTTTGCGCTGGCCGAACTGTCGGCAGCGATTCCAACGGCGGGGGGAGGCTATGGATTTGCCCGCCGAGCCTTTGGACCGCTGGGCGGATTCTTGACCGGCACGGCGATCTTGATTGAATATGCCATCGCTCCAGCGGCAATCGTCGTTTTCATTGGCGACTACTGTAAGTCGTACTTTGGCATCGCGGGCTGGCCTGTTTACTTGAGTTTCTACGCCGTCTTCATTGGCATTCATGCCTTCGGCGCAGGCGAGGCCCTGAAGCTGATTTTCACCATTACGGCGATTGCAGCCGCGGCGCTGCTGGTATTTATCGTGGCGATGATTCCGCATTTCAATCCGCAGAATCTATTCGACATTCCCGTGGCGGATCCAAACGAGGCCGTCGGCGCGAGCCGCTTCTTACCGCTGGGCTACTTAGGCATTTGGGCGGCCATTCCCTATGGAATGTGGTTTTTTCTGGCGATCGAAGGCGTTCCGCTGGCGGCCGAGGAAACCCGAAACCCGCAGCGCGATTTACCCCGCGGGCTGCTGGGGGGTATCGCTGTGTTGTTGTTGTTCGGCTCGCTGATCCTCGTCTTCGGGCCGGGCGGGGCAGGATCGAAGGCGATCATGGAAGCAGGAGCGCCACTGGTGGCGGCGCTCGAAGCCCCCGCCGCGTACGGCGAATCGACTGGGGCATCGAAACTCGTCAATTTGGTCGGCTTGGCCGGACTCATCGCAAGCTTCTTCTCGATCATCTACGGGTATTCGCGGTTGATCTTCGCGTTGTCGCGGGCGGGCTACTTGCCCAGGTGGTTGTCGTTGACCAATCGGCGGCAGTCACCGTATATGGCACTGATTATACCAGGCGTTGTCGGCTTCTTGCTTTCGCTCACCAAACAGGGAGACTTGCTCGTCCTGGTCTCGGTCTTTGGCGCGACGATTTCGTATGTGCTGATGATGGCTGCCCACATTGCGCTGCGGATCAAAGAGCCGCAACTGCCTCGCCCCTACCGAACGCCGGGCGGCATTGTCACCTCGGGAATTGCGCTGGTGCTCGCCGTGGCGGCGGCCGTCGCCGGAGTGTTCGTCGATCTCAAGGCAATCTTGTGGGCGGCGATCGTCTATGCGGCGTTCATCGTCTATTTTGCGTTCTATAGTCGGCATCATCTGGTGGCCGAGGCACCGGGAGAAGGCGATTGATCGAAGTCCGGCTGACATTAGGCCGCGAAAATGGAAAATTCCGGGGAGTACTTAACAAGCCCGCCCTCCGCGGGAATAGCCGTTGCATCCAAAGCGATCGCCTGGAACGCAGCACCCCCATCGTATTCATCAATCAAGTTCCAATTCGCAGCGGGCTTAAAGCCGAATCTGCCATAGTATTCCGGCGCGCCGAGTACGACAATGATTCCAGTACCAATCGCCGCGCACTGGCCAAGCGCATCCAGCACGAGGTTCGAGCCGATCGATTGCCGTTGAGATTCGGGCAACACGCCCAATGGAGCAAGTCCCAAGCCAACGTTCGATGGGCCAACGGTCACTGGGCTAAGTGCAATGTGGCCTACGACTTTGTCGCCATCGATGGCCACGCGCGAAATGGTCAGCCGACCAGCGCTGCGTAAGTTGTCGACCAACTCCCCTTCAAAGGGACTGGAAAACGCCAGGTCATGAAGCGCGCGGATGGCGGTTTCTTCGCCCGGTTTCTCTGCTCGAATGATCACCTTCATTGATTTTCTACCAGTGCGGTACGTAAAGCATGCGCGTTCATGCAGGCGCAACCAGCAAGGCGGCCAAACTTAAACCGCTCGCAATGCTGCTTCACGGCAACCTATTTAGCTTTCGGCGTTGCCAAAAAGCATCAATTGCGAGTCGAACCATGTCTTCGTCAAAAACGTCCCGCGAACGACCGCGATTATCCCAACTTTTTCCGAGTTCTTCCACCGCATTTCGCGGTACGACGTACAAATGATAAGGCAATCTTTTCTTCTTCATTCTTGGGCAAGATGTCAACGAAGTGCGACAAGCTGCTCACGCGCGACGAATATGCCGGCGTCCTCGATGCGTTGCGACAGCCGACCGTCGTGCTCGACGTATCGGGAATCATCGTCTATTTCAACGAGGCGTGGCCGGCGATTCACAGCACTTTGGGCCGACGCGACCCCAGTCACGGCCTGGGCCGCAGCTACTTCGATTACTGCAACGCGGAAGCCACCGGGCAAGCCATCCGAGCCGGTTTGCGCAACGTGATCGACGGCACGCAAGACAGCTTTACGCTGGCCTACGCGGCCGGCGGTGAAGACGACCAACGCTGGTTCCTGCTGCGAGCTCGCCGCACCCTGATCGAGGGAAGAATTCTGGTGGTCGTCCGTCACGAAGATATTTCCGAACGTAAATCGACGGAAACTGCCTTGCGCACTCGCAACGAATGGCTCGAGCGGTCGATCGAAGGCTCCAGCGATGGCATCTGGGACTGGGACTTGCGCACCAACGAACTCGCTTTTTCATCGCGCTGCAAGAAATTACTCGGCTACTCCGAAGACGAACAGCTTCCCAAATTGTTTTCCACGTTCGAGGAGCATCTTCACCCCGACGATTTTCAACATACGATGATCGCCATTCAGCGGCACATTAACGAAGGCGTGCCCTACGACATTGAATATCGGCTGCGCAACCGGCAGGGGGAATATCGCTGGTTTCGCGTCCGCGGCAAAGTGGTCCACAACGATCGCGGCGAACCAATGCGGATGGCCGGTTCGCTGCAAGACATTACCGAGTTGAAGGCGGCGCAAATTGCCCTGAAAGAGAGCGAAGAGCGGTCGCGATCGATCTTGGAGACGGTCGTCGATGGCATTCTCACGGCCGATGAGCGTGGCGTGATTCAGTCGGTAAACTCGGCCATCTTGCGGCTAACCGGCTATTCGGCGGAAGAGTTGATCGGCAAAGACGTGCGAATGCTGATTCCAGAAAGGCAGCGAGCCAACCATGATTTGGCGCTGAAGCAATACCTCGATTCGGGTCAACCCAAGATCCTGGGGATCGGCCGGCCCGTCAAAGTCCAACATCGAGACGGCACGATTTTTTCGGCCGAAATCACGCTCGGCGAATTCGAAAGCGGCAGCCGGCGGATCTTCACGGGAGTGCTGCGAAAAACGCAAGCGCCGGTTCCATCTGCGCCTTTAGCACCGATCGATACTCATGGAATGGCCAACATTTCATCGTTTGCGAATCATGGATAGATTCGACACGCAGATATTCGCAAAGTCTCGACCGGCTTGTATCCAAATTGACTTCGCCTATCGGTTGCACGTGATTCCCAAATTCAAGCCGTTGGCCATCCAGGCGTCGTGGTTGTTTCCGTCGAAGATTTTGAGCGCAGGCAGAGTGTACTCGACTCGCCGGCTGGCGCGGCTGATGCCGCCGCCGAGCAAGAGGGTGTATCCTGCTTGGACGGATACCGCCTTGGTAAGCTGATAGTTCACGCCGGCTCGCAATTCACCGACCGGCGCAAATGTCTGGTCGTATTGCCAGCGATTGAACGAAGTGCGGACCATGCGGAATGGCCGGTTGATTGGCTGAAGTGCTGTTGTGTCGGTTGGATCCGGCTGATCGGGGATT
>JADZDJ010000213.1 GCA_020851115.1 Pirellulales bacterium | reverse complement strand
GTTGGGCGTTTGGATGTATTTGCCGGGCGTGGACGGTGAAAGCGATATCACCCTGCTGTGTAACGAGGCACGAAAAATCGTGAACAAGCTCGACGAGCAGCCGTTACATGCGCCGGGATAGTAGTGGTCGGGTCGAAGAAGGGCAGTTGTACAAGCGGAATCAAGTTGCCCGTTCCTAAGAACGGTGAGACGTCGGCCGATCAACGGTTGGCGATGAAGTTTGTGGATTGAAAAGAAACGAGGGTCGAACCATGGCGCCTGGAATGCGATTAGATGTTGACGACTTTGATGACAGCGAAGAAGCCGGCTCGCGCCGCGGCGCCATCCCGGAACGGTCGAACCGGCGGACACATGGTACACCCCCGCGTAAACAAGCACGACGAAATCGGACCAACGAAGTGGCCAAGCGAGGGATGCACCGACGACGCAATAAGCGGTTGTCGTGGTAACTGGAAAGGGAGAACATCACGCGCAGGACTGCGCTTTTTAATAGTGTGAACTGTATTTCGTACCCTAGTGGGCCGGACGAAAGCAACCGTCACGGCATGAATTAAGCAACAGAATGATCGAGATCATCCTAACTAAAGGGACTGCAATCATGTTTCATCGGCTACACAGAGTTTCACTGACTTTGATTTGTTTGACGCTGGTCGCAGGCGTTTTCGCCTGGACGAGCGCCGTTCCGGCCGCGACGATTATCGGATCGCCCGTCGCGCTGTCCACCCTGGTGAGCGGCGGCAACATTACTGCCGGCGATAAGACGTTCACGAACTTCACCTACTTGTTCACCGGAGACATGCCGGGACCGGTCAACGTGAACGTTGTGCCGATTCAGGATGACCTGGGCAATTATGGCATTGAGTTTCAAGGGGCGTTCGTTGACTTGCCCTCGTCGGTAGGCGGTTCGGACGCGAAAATCACCTATACCGTGACGGCCGGAGGCAACTGGCTCATTTCTGACGCCCACATGGCAGGTAACCCGAATTTGCTCGGTGAGACCGGCTCCGTCAGCGTTACCGAAACATTTCTGCCGCTGGGGGCGAATGGCGAGTTCACGATGGAGATTTATGACGACGAAGGTCGGCCCGTTCCGCAGCTTGTCGACAGCACGATTTTCACGACGCCATCGAAGTCGGTGAATGTTCAGAAGGATATTCTGATCATCGTGCCGACAGGTAGTCAAAGCGGCACGATATCGTTCATCGATCAGACGTTCTCGCAAATTGAAGTTCCCGAACCGGCAAGCATGGTGATGCTTGGAGGAATAGTGGGTCTTGCGTTTCTCCGCAGGCGATAGTAGCCCGCCTGCGCGAAATGCGAAAACGACCGTACCGTGATTGCTGCTGAATCCCCAGCATAAAGAACGGGGTATTCTTGCCAACTCGTATTGGTCGAGTTGATTATGCCGCTTGGCGACAGGCAACAAAAATAGAACGGGGCCCCCGGTGCGATGCGTCGCTCCGGGGGCCCCGCGTTTTTTGCGCATGCTATGGATTGGCCGCAGGACTGTCGGCCGATCGGGGCACTGCCGGCATAGCATAGTGCAGCCGCAGCAGCGGATCGCCAAACAGATGGTACATGAGAACGTGCTCATGTCGCTCACAATCGAGGTCGACTGGGCCAGGGCTCAGCCCCGCCGCAATCGAATCCAACGATGCTCGGAGTTGATCGTCGTGCGAATTGGTGAGTGTTTTTCGCTCTGCAAGCCGCAACACTTCTCCCAGATGCTCGGGATGATCGCGAAAACACGCCCGTAATAGTTCGCAGCCAAGCACGATATTTCCGTATGGCATCGTTACACGGGTGGCGGCGATAACCGCGACCGGCCCCTCCTTGGCCAGCAGTAGTTCTTCGGCAAGACAATTTCGAGGACTGTCCATCGCGCCTGTGTAGCAGGCGATAAGAACGGCCAGGGGGGAATGTCCGCCGCAGTGCAGTTTTGGTACATCGCGGACGGACAGAATCGACTCGCTCCCCGCGGCAGTCAGCACATGGTCCAATTCTGTGGGACGACCGTGGCCTAGGTAGACCCAAGCCAGGCTGCCCTCATTCAGCTGTTGGCGAGCCCGCGCCGGAAAACTCGATCGATTCGCACGTCCATCGGCTGCCTTGCCGGCCGATGAGATGTGTTCGGTGAAGTAATCAGCCGGAACATTCTGTAAGATAACTTGGCGAGCTGCAGTCTCGATCAATGCGTCGGTCAACGCGCCAAATCCCCCGGTGCCCGAAGCAATCTTTAACTTGCGTTTCCAATCGCCGCCTTCCGCTTTTTGCTCGTAGTCAATCGATTTGCCCAGCACTGCCTGTAGTTGAGGCGCCGTAGCGGCCGGGATTCGACCAATCGCCAAGTCCGGCAAATCGTCTCCATCGACGTCGGCGAACGGTATATCCGTTGCAATAAGCGGTTCCGATCCCCACTTCACATTTGCTTTCGCCCGAATATAGCTGGTCGGCGTGCAATTGTTCACGGCGTGCCGCGAATCTGTGACGTGCGGTCTGGGAACATGACCGATCAATAGAACGTAACGCAGTCGCCCATTTCCATACGCGTTGCGGACGGCAGCGTCCAACTCGGTCGCCGTCTTGGGCGAGTCGATTACGACGATCTCATGATGTTGCTGTATGCGAAATGCCTTCCATTCTGTCAGTGCGGAACGCAATATGGCTGGACAAACGACGAGCGTATCGGGCGCTGCCTGGGCAGAGCTGCGTCCCAGTGTTCCAACAACTAGTAATGCCAGGACGCTGCACAATCCTGGCGCGCTCCGCAGCACAGCGGAAACTAATGCCATACATTCAGCCACGCGGTGTCGAAGAAAAGTGATTTGGGCGACGAATTATGGCAAGCTGGGCAAATGACTGCAACCGCGAAATGGTTCGAGGGCAATCAATCCGGCCAGAACACGACCGGGGACTTTTCAATCGTTTGATCCGGTGACCGACGATTCAGCAAACGACGCTGCTGGCGGCAACTTCGTGGCCGAAAACCTTGGTCAAGGCACAACCATTGGGGAAGTGGTTTTCCGAGCGGGCGTCCAGCGTACCGTTTCGCTCTCCCGGCGAAATGTGTCCATCAACTCTCACACTCTCACGGTAATCAGCAGCTTGCGATTACTCCACGATTCGGTAGACTAATTGTTGGAACACTGCGGGCGTAACTCAGTTGGTAGAGTGCTAGCTTCCCAAGCTGGATGTCGCCGGTTCGAGTCCGGTCGCCCGCTTTAGCCAGAACCTCGCTGGAAATAGCGGTCACTTCGCCTTCCGGCGTACGGACTTAGGGCGTTCTCAGGAACGCCAAGCGGGTCAAAACTCACATGGCAATGCAATCAGGTAATTCCGCACTCGGCCACGTTTGATTGCGTTGCTACCTGCAACGGCGGGCACTTGCAGCGAAATCGAGCGATTGTCGGAAGGAAGGAACCACTCAAGCCGCAATGCACCGCCCCTGCCGTCGTTCGGCCGGGAAATGCAGCCATGCACCTTGCAAGCGGAATCGCCGCGGTTCAGCTCTCGGCTTCCAGGCCGACTTCACTTCTTTCCAAACCGCGGCCCGCGCTAAGAGGCGCCGATGAACCGGCGAACTTATCCTTGAGCGAGTTAATCGGCTTTTCCATCAGGAACCACGACAGCGACGACACAATCATCGTCACGACAAAGCAAATGGCGACGAAAACAAGGCTGCCATGGGCGATCTGAAACCGTTCGAACAGTGGTTCCAGGACGGTGGGAACGAAATAGTGATAAACGTAAATCCCGTAGCTGATTCGCCCGATGTAGATCAACGGCTGGAACGAAATGGCACGCCCGACCAGGCCCCCCACTCCGTCCGCGGCCATCGACACCATCCATACGGAAAGCAAACCCATCGGCAACGGCAACAGGCACGTATATCCCGCGCGCCATTGGTTAAGCCTCACCAGAACCACGACAGCCAGCAAAACAACTCCGGCAGCCAATGTGATGCGGCGAAACCACCTGACCTGGTGCCGTCGATACGTCACGAAGTGGGCCAGCATCGCGCCTAGTCCGAGCGTGTCCAAGTTGCTCGGTGTGAAAACGTAGACATCGAATTCCGACCAGCCACAAAACGATAGAAGAAAGCGAATACACACGGCACCGGCGACGGCCGAAGAGATGATCGGCAGCAACAGCGCGCGCGGCGCAAACAGAATCAAAAACGGCCAAACGATGTAGAATTGTTCCTCGACCGCGAGGCTCCACAGATGGGTGCCAAAAATCTGGTCGCCTTTCTCGGCCACAATGAAGCGAAAATTTTGCAAGTACGTGACATACCAATACCAATCGGCGCGGAACAGCGCGCTCGCGAAAAACGCTAGAAACAGTACAAAGTAGTAAAGTGGAAAAATCCGCAGAAACCGTCGCACGTAAAAGTTGTACATCGCGCGCTGGTTTTCGGCGGTCGTCTCGCGGCGCGATTTCAATAGAATTCGCGTAATCAAAAACCCACTGAGGACGAAGAAAATCCACACGCCGAGCGAGCCGGGGGCGTGTCGGGGCGGCGACCAATGATGCCACAGCACCAGCAAGACGGCGAACGCCCGAACCGTATCGAGCTGCGGCAGATAGCTGAGTGACGACGCAGGGGGCTTGAGGCCATCGGAAAGGATATTCATCAGCAGCTTGCCGCTATTTCAAGAAACGCGTCTCTCACTTCTAACCTAGTATACCCAGAGCGCTAATATAATGGAAATCCACTGCGGGTGCCGCCGGGTCGGTCGAGGGGGTTGCCGTGCAAACGGCCGCTCGTTACGCTCACCCTCCGAGCGATTGCGTGAAGCGATTTACAGCGGTTGAATTGGTTGTGAGAGCGACTCGTCGCAAAGTATTGAAACACCCCTTGGCGAATCATCGAACGTGACCAAGACCATTGGCATTTGCGCCGTTTACAGGCAACACCAGTTTGCCGGCGGCGCTTACTCATTCGAAGAGAACCTGCTCCGCGGGTTGGCCGCGTTGCGCCGCACGCTGTCGCAGGCCGAGAAGTTCGATGTCACCGTATTCGTGGGAACGGAAGGAATTCCGTGGTCGGACGAGCAATTCACATTTCGCGCCCTGCGCGACCGGTTTGGCCGCTGGCCCGTCGAAGCACGGGTTGCCTTCCGGGAAGGCCGCGATTTCGACGCCCTGCTCTTTCCCAATACCTTCACGCCGCCAATCGTGCGCTCGCGGCGAGCCGTGACCGTGATCCACGATCTGCAGTATCGCAATCTGCCCGAACACTGGCCGCTGGCGAAACGCATCTGGATGCGAACATGCCATGAGATCACGCTCCGCCGTTGCAACGCAGTCGTTGCCATCTCGCAGTGGGTCAAGGACGACATCTTGAAGCACTACGGCCAGCGCTGGGAATCTCGCGTTCGCACGATATGGAATCCGGTGTCGCTGGAGCGGTTTAGCCAACCGGCCGAACAGGATTTTACGAACGGCCGGCCCTACATTCTGTGCACAGCGGTCGACCGCCCCGCCAAAAACCTTTCGACGCTCGTTCGCGCGTTCGCGACCGTGCGGGAAACGTTCCCTGAGTACTGCCTGGTGCTTTCCGGCCAACTGCGAAGCGCCGATCGCACTTGGCGGGCACGGTCCCAAGCCCTGGAATCGAAATTACCCTCGGCCGCCGACTTGGTCGAAGACCTGAATTTGTCGAAAGACGTCGTACTCACAGGATTCATTGCCGATGCTCAGTTGGGCGCGTTGTATCGCGGTGCATCGCTGTTCGTATTGCCGTCGCTGTTCGAAGGATTCGGCATGCCGGCCGTCGAAGCACTCGCACTGGGCGTTCCCACGCTCGTTTCTGGCCTGCAAGTTCTGCGCGAGGTTACGCTCGATCGCGCCCACTATATTGAGAATCCCCTCGACGTGCAGGAGACGGCCGGACGCATGATCGAGATCTTGAAGGCCGGCGACTCGGCCCGCCCTGCGCCGCAACTGTGTGACGAGATTCGCAATCGCTTCGCGCCGGTGACGATCGCCCGTCAATATCTCGATACGTTGCTTGGAAACTGAAAGCAAATGCCGCATGCGAGTCATTGTTCACGATTACGCTGGCCACCCGTTTCAGGTGCAACTCAGTCGCGAGTTGGCCGCTCGCGGGCATCACGTGTTGCACCTGTATTGCGAAGCGACGCACACACCGCGCGGAACGTTAACACGTTGCCCGGGTGATTCGCCGACCTTCGATGTCGCCGGCATCGGCTTGTCCGAGACGATTCCAAAAACAAACTTCTTCCGCCGGTTCAAATTGGAATCCGAATACGCCGGAAAACTCTGCAGCGTTTGTGAGCAATTCCAGCCGGAGGTCATTCTTTCGGCCAATACGCCGTCGATCCCACAATATCGCCTGGCACGGTGGTGCCAAAGGAGAGACGTACGGCTGGTCTCGTGGATTCAAGACATTTACGGCCTGGCCGCGTATCGTCTGTTGAGCAAGAAGCTACCGATCGTTGGCCACGCCGTGGGGCAGTACTTCATCTCGCTTGACAAATGGTCGGCCCGCCACAGCACGGCACTCGTCGTTATCAGCGATGACTTCCGCAAGGTGTTCAACCAGTGGGGCATCGAGTCGTCGAAAATACAGGTGGTCCACAATTGGGCGCCGCTGGAAGAAATGCCGCCGCGACCACGTGAAAACGACTGGTCGCGATCGCAATCGTTGGGAGCTGGCTTGCGGTTTATCTATGCCGGCACGCTGGCGATGAAGCACAATCCGGCGCTACTGCTCGAATTGGCTCGCACGCTGGCCCAACCGGCGCGCGGCGAATTGATCGTCGTGTCCGAGGGGGCCGGTGTCGAATGGCTCGCCACCCAAGCCGCCGAGCAGCGGCTCACCTCGCTCCGCCGCTTGGGCTTTCAGCCGTTTAGCGCCTTGCCCGATGTGCTCGGCAGCGCCGACGTCCTGGTGGCCATTCTCGAAGCTGACGCCGGCGTGTTCAGTGTGCCTTCGAAAGTGCTGAGCTACTTCTGTGCAGGCCGTCCGGTATTGCTTGCCGTGCCGAAAGAAAACCTGGCCGCGAAAATTGTCATGGAGTCGCATGCCGGGCTGGTCGTTGAACCGTCGGATGTTGCCGGTTTCCGTGCGGCCGCCAAACGGTTCATCGAGTCACCACAACTGCGTGAACAATCGGGGCAGTCGGCCCGCCGTTACGCGGAAACCCATTTCGACATTCACCGCATCGGCAAGCAATTTGAAGCAATTCTGGCCAGTACATAACAAGTCGCCAGTGCGCATCCACAGCGAACGCGACTCGATTCACCGGGAGAAGAGACCGTTGGAAAGGCTTCGGCGGTCACTTGCCCTGCCGGCTCGACACCGGATGCGAGTCTTGGCCGGCATCATCGCCGCGATTATCAGCGGCATTACCAATGCTGACGCTGGCCACAGTTCCCAACGCGATCATCGACAACAGGGCGAGCAAAAAGCGGCGGAACGGGTTGAGTTGACCCATAAGATAGCCCTTATCGTGACCTTCCCAAAACGGGGAAACGCCCCTTATAAGGCCTCCTGCCGGTTGCGGCCACAGCGGTTTTTCCGGGAAAAACGTTTTTGACGCCGGGCTGCTGCCTGCATTGTGGTCCGACTACGGCGGGAAGGCGACAAAAATCTGGCCCAAATTCACCTTTTTGCATAAAATGACTGGTAGCGGGCATGCTGGCATTCCGGACGAAACCGCCTTAGTTTCGGTCATTTCGATCGGCTAGCCGTCTGGGTCTTTCGTGCCTCGGATAGCGGAACAGAGAACTACCCGAGTCTTATCAACACATGTTACCTCTCCGCGCATCGAGCCGGCGGGCGCACGCTCGAAATCCGGCTGACGGCTTCGAGAACTCTCCTTCGCCGACGAGCGCGCGCCGCGGGCGCCAGCGGAATTTGTTGGTATGCGCGTATGCCTGGATCGCCTGGTCTGCATCGCCCGCCCTCGCCTTGATCGTGACCGCGACGACACTCGATACGACGCAGCCACCGCAGCCACCGGCGGATAATCCCGGCTGGGACAATGTCACCGTCGGCGCCAGCACGCCCAACTACACGTATTTGGGCAATGGCTGGGCTTTATCGGCTTACCATGTAGGGACCGGGCCGGTGACATTCTCCACCGGAACCTTTTCCGCGATCCCCGGTCAAGTCTACGAAGTGCCTAACCCGGCCGGATCAGGGCTGAGTGCCGTAACCGATTTGCAGCTGATCCGCTTGAATGGCGATCCAGGCCTACCGTCGCTGACAATCGCCTCGCAATCCCTCACGGAATCAATTATTCATCCGCCAAATCAATTGGCGGCCGAAGTTACCATTATTGGACAGGGACGGACGCGGCAGCCGAACCTCACCAATTGGGATGCGAACTGGGTTGAAGTTCCCAGTGGTGGTGCGTACCAAGGTTACTGGGCCGGAAACGACGTAACGAAACGCTGGGGCAAGAACCAACTCGCGGACGAGGATTCGTTGTTCAGCACCAACGACAACGACTTGCGCGGTACGGTTAACCTGAGCGGCCTCAATCGCGATGTCGTCAGCATGTTCACGCAGTTCGATCAAAGTGGCATTCAATATGAGGCCCAAGCGGCCGACCGCGATTCGGGCAGTGCCGTGTTCCGCAAGAACGGCAGTCAATGGGAACTCATCGGCGTCGTCAATACGGTCTATACCTATCAAAACCAGCCGGCGCTTGCGGTGGCCTTCACCACGTACACGTCATTTGCCGACCTAACGTATTACCGCAATGAGATCTTCGACATCATGAACGCCCATACCAATTATTCGGTAATGGGTGACGTGAATTTGGATGGCGTCGTTTCGGGCAACGGCACCGGTAGTGCCGCCACCGACGATGTGGCGGCGTTCGTCCAAGGCTGGAATTGGCACCAAGCGACCGCCGATGTGGAGTCGTGGAAAAGAGGCGACCTCAATTTAGACGGCACCACCAACGTAGCAGACTTCTTCCTCATGCGTGGTGCGTTAACGAGCGCCGGCCTCAGCGTCGGTGTTTCGACTCTGTCCACCTTGTTCAACCCCAGCGTGGTGCCAGAACCAACGGCGGTCGCACTCCTTTTCGCGGCGGCTGGATTCGCGCTTACCGCCCGTCGCCGGCCATGACAATTGCTCCGTATTACGATCGGGGCAGTCTGTGGTTCATTGCTTTGCTCCTCCGGACGCTCAAAACATTGCAAGAGGCGACGTTCTGATTAGGGCGGTTTGCCGCCCTTTGCGAAGCTATTAAGCCCGCCGTTTACGGCGAGTGATTGAGTGGCACCTGAAAACATCGAGCCCCACTCACGGGGCTTCTCGCTGCCGGGGCTTAAGCCGTTGCTGCGAGAAGCCCTGTGAACAGGGCTGCGAGCAACGACACTTGACTGCGTTCCCCGCCGTAAACGGCGGGGCTAATATCCTAAGTGCCGTGAACGGCACTAAATTGCCGCGGGACCGCATTGCGCAGCCGTCTGGCAGTCCAGCGAATTATCCAAGACCACCTGTCCATTTTGCCCGCTAAATCGCGTTTTTACGAAATTTTCTCCCCACAACCCAAGATTGCTATCGGGGCAGCGAAATTCCTCATGGACGGCCAGTGTTTAGGTCGCCCGCAGCGGTTCTTTTACCCGGTTCTTGTTGGCATCTAGGGACAATTGCCCGGTCTTTTCTTGCCGGCGTGATTTCGGCAGCCGTCGCGGCGTCCCTGCAGTGTGAGGAGCGTGTTCCATGATCAAGCGAGCGATTTTGGTGGCCGCGGGCCTAGCCCTGACCACGGTTGTGCTGTTCGGCCGCGATGCGGCCAGCTACCTCTCGACGACGTACCATCGTCTCACCAGTTCAGTGCAAGAAAGCGTGCCCGTCGAGTTTCAGATCGACCGCGCCAAGCAAATGGTTCGCGACCTCGATCCGGAAATCCGCCGTTCGATGCACGTGATCGCCAAAGAAGAAGTGGCGATC
>JADZDJ010000212.1 GCA_020851115.1 Pirellulales bacterium | reverse complement strand
TCGGCGAGTTGCTGCCATAGGCATACCAATTCACGCCATCCTTGATTGGATCCTCACTCAACCAGCGGCCGTTTTGTAGCCAGCGATGATGATTGTTTTGCAGGCCGGTGTCGGTGTCGAACGCCCGGCCGGTAAAGCCGAAGAAGATATCGCTTGCGGCACTGCTTTGGCTGAGTTTGTTGCCGAAGCTGTCGTAGCTGTTGTGATCGACGACCGTGGCGCTGCCGCCGGCGTCTTGCACGATGTCGCGGACGGTGCCTAAGTGATCGGTCAGCGGCCAGGAAACGGTTCCCGCCGAACCGAGCGAGTTACGCAATGCACGAGTGGCCGAATCCAACAGCGCATTGCGCCAGTAAACCACTTTGGAATAGTCAAAAGGATTTGTCGCTGGGCAAGGTCGAACCAAATCAGCAGCACATGCCGCGCTGGTCGCAAATGAAATCCAACCTGCCGTGCGCGGCCTTCTGAATTCTCAGTTCAGTGGGGATGGAGGGGGTGTTATCGAACGGTTTTTTCCGACGATTGCTCCCGATTCTGCTGCCAGCTTTCAACCTGGCCTAAGCGAAAAAGGTCGGGAAAACCATCGGTATTTGCCGGGCTTGATTTCTACACATAAAGGTGTAGAATTATGGCAGTCGAGTGAATTGCCATGTTACCCAAGACGGCCGAATACGCGCTTCGCACCATCGTCTGGCTCGCGCTTCATCCGCACGATTCGGAGCCAGCCGATCGCGTCGCGAAAGGAACCAAGGTGCCTCGTCGCTACCTGCACAAAGTGTTGCAGGAACTTGCGCGGGCAAAGCTAGTTCGCTCGCAATCCGGTCCTGGCGGCGGTTATTCCCTCGCCAAATCACCGGAAGCGATTACGATCCTCGACGTCGTGAACAGCGTGGCGCCCATGGAGCGAATCCACAAGTGTCCACTGGGGCTGCGATCGCACACCCAGCTCTGCCCGTTGCATCAGGAGCTTGATAAGGTGTATGTCGCCAGCGAAAGAGCGCTCGCTCGCGTCGTGATCGCGAAGTTGCTCCGCTCGACCAATCCGATTGTTCCATTGTGTGAAGTCAAACCAACATTACGTCCAACGAAGCGTAAGGAGAAGAACCATGAGTGCGTTTTCGATTCAAGAAACGGTAGGGGAAGTTGTGGCGCGACAACCGGCGCTGGTGCGTCTGTTCGAAGCCGCGCACATTGACTTTTGCTGTGGCGGCAAGAAGACCTTGGCAGAAGTTTGTCAGGAAAAAGGTCTTGAACCCCAAGCATTCCTTGCCACGCTCGAGGAAGCCGCCGCAGCGAGTCGCGGAGAGACCGTCGTTGATGCCGCGGCCATGTCGCTCACCGAGTTGGCCAATCACATCGAAGCGACTCATCACGCCTACCTGCGCGACGAGTTGCCACGCTTGAACATGCTCACCCAGAGGGTCGCATCGGTCCACGGTGGCGATGACACCCGTCTGCGCGACTTGCGCGAGACGTTTCTGGCGATGGCCGACGAATTCACGCGCCACTTGATGAAGGAAGAGCAGATTCTGTTTCCGATGATCCGCGCGCTCGAAGCGAGCAACGGGCCGCAGTCGTTTCATTGTGGCTCGATCGCCAACCCGATTCGACAAATGGAAGTCGAACATCACGATGCCGGCGCAGCGCTGGAGCGGATGCGCACGCTGACCGATGAATATACGGCACCCACCTGGGCCTGTAATACCTATCGAGCGATGCTCGACTCATTGGCCAATCTGGAGCGCGACACGCACATCCACGTTCACAAGGAAGATAGCGTCTTGTATCCACGGGCGCTCAAGCGAGAAGCCGAGCTTGCCGAGGGGGCACACGCATGATGGCCGTCAATTTGGGCGACAAGCCGCTCGCCGATTTCAGTCAACCGATTGAGATGCTGACGGATTGCCACCGGCGAATCGAACATTTTCTCGGCGTGTTGACCAAGGTGAGCGCGCAGTTTGCCGACGGCGACTTAGCTGCAGAAGCCCGCCGGGCGCTGGAGGCATCGCTCGATTACTTCGCAAATGCGGCGCCGCGCCACACCGCGGACGAGGAGGAGTCGCTATTTCCTCGTATCCGCTCCCGCAAGAGCACGGCAGCCGGCGAAGTCATCGCGGAGTTGGACCGCTTGGAGCGCGACCACCGCCACGGCGAAGCCAATCATGCGCTGGTTGATCGTCTCGGGCGTGAATGGCTCGCCCAGGGTCGAATCGACGAGTCGCAGCGTCGGAGCTTGCAACGAGCGCTCGACGAACTCACGTTGATGTACTCCGCTCATATCCGATTGGAGGAACAGCAAGTCTTTGCTCTCGCATCACGGACATTGCTTCCAGAACAGCTTCGCGATATCGGCGAGGAGATGAGGCGACGGCGAACATTGAGCCGACCGCTGGTGATGGGCAAGGGCGGCAGCCCATAACTCTACCTAAGGCGATGGGTGAAACTTCAACCAAGTAGCGGGAGGTGTGCTAGATGGCGAAAATCGAAGGTGTCTCGAAACAAGTGATTGAGAAATCGGAGTGGGCAGCCATCAGCACCGCTGGACCAGATGGGCCGCACGTCGTGGGTTGCTGGGGCCACGATTTGCGGGCGCTGGGTGTGGATGGCGACGAACTGTTCATACCGGCGGGAAAATTCTATAAAACGGAGGAGAACCTGAAACATAACCCGCGGGTCGAACTATTGTTCGCCAGCCGGGAGATCTCCCGAGCGAACGGTCAAGGACAGGGCTGCACGGTCTTCGGCACAGCGGCGATACAGACGTCGGGTTCTGCCGCGGATGCAGCAAAAGCAAGATTTCCCTGGGCTCGCGGCGTTTTAGTCGTACGCATCGAGACGACCCAAACGCACCTTTGAGCCCCCTTGCTGCCTGCAAAGCGCGCCGCGATCATCGAACTGGCTGGCCAACAACTTGATTGATCGGATGCACCTTTTGATGGAGCCTGGGGATTGTTGGACAGGCATGCACGATCCTTAACTTTCGCAGCACGAATTCCGCAATCGGCAGGACAGAAATGATACCTCGCTTGTACGCCCGCAAGGCGATTCGGCCCGAGATGACCGTGCGACAGATGGTTGCCGACTTTCCAGCGGCAGAAGATGTGTTCCGCCGTCACGGTGAACAAGATGCCCCACCGGCACGTTTCGGGCATCTGGAACCACTAACACACTTTGCCCGGCGAAATGGCCTTTTGCTCGACAGCCTGCTGTCGGAGTTGCGGGCGGCCACTGCTGCGCCGGTCGAACTTCGCGGCCGATTCGCCGAGCGACTCCATCATGGATTCATCCTTTCGGCATTGGCCTTGACGCTCACGCTCGGTGCTGGCTGGGGAGCATGGTTGCTCTGGCAGATTGGAATGCAGGGGCAATTCAGCGGCGTTCCAGCCGCCTACGTGATCGCACATGGCGAAGCCCAACTCTGGGGCTTTGTTGTTCTGTTCGTGATGGGCGTAGCGCTGCGCACTGTCATGCAAGGGGTCGTGCAACTTCCAAATGGCGTCTGGATTTGTCGCGCGCTTCTAACCCTAGCGCTCGTGGGCGTCGGCGGCAGTATGTTCTGGTCCCTAGCTCCTGAATCATTCGCTCCGCTGGGCCTCATTAGTGCGGCGTCACTGTTGCTGCTGTCGTTGGGGTTTTGGGGCCTGCAAATTGCACTGCTGCGAACCAAATGGCCCGCTACGTGGGCCCGCGCTGTGCTTGTGTCGGGCCTCTGGCTTACCGCGTGGGCAGTGGTTACCTCGTGGCTGCGTCGGAACGTCGGCGACGCTGGGCCAGGCATTTACAGCGATGCTCAGCGACTATTGCTAATCGAACTAGCCGTGTTCGGATTCGCGATGAACTCGATCTATGGTTTCGGCCAGATGCTGCTGCCCGGCTTGCTGCGGATCGGTTCCACGCGCGATTGGGCGATCGAGGTGGCGCATTGGCTCCACAACGCCGGAGCGATTGTTGTGTGCCTGGCAACCCGCTCGGTCTCGGGCAGCCTGAGCATGGTCGTCGGCAGCGTGCTGTTGGTGAGTGGCGCTGTGCTGTTTGCTTTCGGTCATCGCGGATTCGTTGGCCGACGCCGCGCGTCGCACAGTGACGCGAAGGGGCATGCACCGCTCGACTACTATCCACCGCTGGCGTTTTTCTGGTTATTGGCATCGCTGGCACTGATGGCCGGCGGAGTCGTCTACGAGGCTGTAGCCAAGAACTCGCTACCACACGCATACATGGGTGCCGTCCGTCATGCGTTGACGGTGGGATTTATGACTACGCTCATTTTGGGCGTCGGACAGCGAATGGCGCCGGTGCTCGACCGAACTGTGCTGGCGATCCCCCGGCTGGTGGTTCCGATTCTCTTGCTCATTGGCGTTGGCAACCTGTGGCGAGTCGGCACGGAACTGGCGACCCTGCTTACTCCGATAGCATACCACGTGATGCCGGTTTCCGCGCTCTTGGAGTGGTCGGCCTTGCTGTTATTCGCCGTCAACATGGTGGCAACCATGTTCCACAGCGATCCGGTGCTCAAACGCGGGCGCGTCACGAAGCGATCGTCTCTGGCCGTTCTCGTTGCTGAACATCCTTGGATCGAGGATCGCCTCCGCCCCACCGGCACGCGTTACTTGGAGCGTACAAGATGCGTTCCCGACGAGTTGACCGTCGGCGCTTTCGCGGAGTACGAAGGTCTCGATTCGGCGAAACTTGTCGCTGAAATCAACGTCTGGCTTGCGGATCGACCAAGCATTGGTCGCAGCAACACTTCGCCGGCTGGAGACTCGCAGCACGCCGAGTTATCAAGCCACCGGAAATGAATTGCGCCGATCACCTCGGCACGCCTAGCCGACGGGCTAACGGCAACATGGCAACTCGTTGTTGACTCGGTGTCGAGCCTGATTTACCATAGCGTACAACTACCCACATCCCTACTAGACGTTAATATCGTTTTCCTCACCAGTGCCGGCTTATGGATTGTTTCTTGGCATGGCTTTCACGCGACACTCGCAAGCCACCACGGCACCGGCCCAAGCCGGCGCTTCTGACGTCGGAAGCAGCGCTGGCAATGAATGAGTCTTTCGGCGACCGATGCTGATCGCTGAACTTTCGGGCAATCGTTGTTTTTTGTGGGAAACCTCGTGGTAAATTTGATGACTGACAAGCACAAATCGGATTGGAACCCAAAAGACGCAGACGTGTTGCGCGACCCGCGAGAAGCGTACGACGCGATGCGGGAGCGCTGCCCCGTGGCCTACAGCGAACTGATGCACTGGTCGGTGTTCCGCCACGACGATGTGCAGCGAATCCTCCACGATCACGAGACCTTTAGCAATGCCGTATCGGATCACTTATCGGTGCCCGGCGGCATGGACCCTCCTGAGCACTCGGCTTATCGCGCCATCGTCGAGAAGTATTTTACGGCCGAACGGTTGGCTGCCTTTGAACCTCGATGTCGTGAGATCGTCACCGACTTGGTGCAAAAGGTACTGCAGGCTGGCCAAGTGGAACTGATGGCTGCCTTCGCCCTGCCGTTTGCCGCGCAGGCACAATGTGCTTTTCTCGGTTGGCCCATCGAACTGGCAGAACCACTCATACGCTGGACTCATAAGAACCATGCCGCGACCTTTGACCAAGACCGCAAGGCCATGTCCGAGATCGCGCGCGAATTCGAGAGTTACGTGGATGATCTGATTGAAAGCCGCCTCGAAGCAGGAGCACGGCCTGAAGACGATGTCACCGCCTCGTTGATGCACGAGAAAGTCTGGGGGCGACCCTTAAGCCACGAAGAAGTCGCCAGTATTCTACGAAATTGGACCGTCGGCGAGGTCGGCACGCTCTCGGCGTCGGTTGGCATCTTGATTCACTACCTCGCTCAGTGTATGCACCTTCAATCGCAAATACGCAGCAATTTATCGCTCTTGCCTGCCGCCATTGATGAGATTCTGCGATTGGATGGCCCTTTGGTGGCCAATCGACGAGTCACCACGCAGCCAGTCGAGATCAACGGTCGAAAGTTCGAGGCGGGTGAGCGAATCTCGCTCATCTGGATCGCAGCCAATCGCGATGCCCGAGTCTTTGATGAGCCAGACTGCTTCCGCCTTGACCGTGACCCGAATCAAAACCTTCTCTACGGCGCCGGTTTGCACGTTTGCCCAGGCGCGCCGCTCGCACGCCTGGAGATGCGCGTCTGTATGGAAGAAATTCTAAAACGCACAACGGCGATCGAACTTCGCCAAGAACAACCTGCCAGCAAGGCTCATTATCCTGCTAGCGGCTTTGCCGAGTTGCCCGTGGTCGTACGATAAGCCGCCAGTAAACGGGTGCTCGAAAAATCGATGTGTCGTGAGCCAGATAGAATGAGCGTGATCGTTTTGTCGCGCGAAGCAATCCGCGCAAAAAATGTGCCGTTGATGCGATTCGACCAATGGCAAGTCCGACAGCGATGAAGCCTGCTCCAGCAAGACTTACTCACGCACGATTATGATCATTCTCGCGGCATCATGCTCCGGCGGATCGTTGGAGTTTGCCACGCTGGGGCAGGTCTACTTCGATCCTATTCCCGGCAGAACGCGGATGGTGGTTGAGAACGAATAGGGAATCGACAGGCCGTTGAAGTGAGCCTCGGCAAAGACCGCGGAGAAACCAGTTTGGGGCTTTGGCAGTTCGACCGCAAAAGCCTTGCCGTCGTTGCCGTTGGAAATTGCCGGATTTTCCACCCAGCGCGATTGGCGAAAATCGCGCGAAGAAGCGTCGGTGGTCCAAACCGCAACCGATTTTGGCTCGACGTCGCAACTCACGGTCAGCCGCACGCCGTCGTTGGTATCTTCATAATTCCAGTCGAGCTTCGGCAGCTTGTGGCCGTTGGCGACGCACTGGTGCAGTGCGGCGATCGAACCGATCATGCGCGGATAGTCTTGCAGGCCGTGCTGGCCGTTGGGCACGTACAAAATGTGCTTCTCACCGACGAGCCCGTCCCAATACATATTTAGCGCATCGACCGGCCAATACGGATCATTCGTGCCCAGGATGACCAGCTTGGGTTGCTTGAGTTGCGTGCGATAGCTGTAGGGGTCGACAATTTTTCGCAGCGCCCCACCTTCCGGCGTGAGGAGGTACTTTTGCAAACCTTTATCGGTGTATTCGTGAATCCGTTCGGAATAGCCGCCGAAGCTCAGCAGTTGAAGCGGAATTTGCCTGGGCATGTTGAGCATGTCGATGACCATTGGCGCCAGCGCATTGACGCGCGGATCGACGGCGGCGGTCAGCCAAGTGGTCCAGCCTCGCTTCGACGCGCCGGAGACGAGGAAATGCTTGATTTCGAGCTTCCACGTATCGCGGGCAAACTCTTGAACGGCGTCCATGCCGCGAACGGCGCTCTTGACCATCGGCAGCAACAGTGGCCAATCTTGGTCGCCGGTTTCAAGGAATTTTTGGAACGTGTACGAGATCGCTCCGTCCTCTTTCAGGCCGCCGAAAATCGGCTGCTGTGGAACTTGGCGCAGCACGGCGACCGGCGATTGAGTGTGATCGCCAACCGTGGCAATCAACACCGCCGCCGTCGGCAATTTTTCGTCCCCTTTGGGAGGTGCGGCAAGCGAATCGTTCCAACTCCCCCCTTCGATGAGCAAAAGCCCTTGCGAATGGTCGCCAACTTTCTCCGGCAGATAGATGTATAGCTGATGATTCCAAACTGTGTTGTGCCACGTTTGCGACGTGAGAATCAGTTCGACATATTTTCCCTTGCCCAGCGCACCTTCCTGCCGCTTGACCCATTGGTAACTCGCATCGGGCTTGGCAACATATTCCGCTAGCGCCGACGACGCCTTGAATTCGGTCGACTCGGGCGCGGCAGCATTCGCCGTACACGGCGCAATCGCCCATGCAACGAACATCGATAAAACTGTAACCACGCGACCAGCGCCAATTCGCATCATGAGTTTCTCCAATTTCGTACGAAATTTCCCGTAAGCATCTTTCAGTTTAATCAAACGATTGGTATGCAGTATCCAGTCAACCGCGAGTCGCGACTCGGCGTCAGCTCTCAGCGAATCGTCGATCGAAGTTAATCTGAAGTTCATCGGTACTCGCAGGATTTGTCGCCAAATACTTCGCTCACAAACTGCGAGATCTGCGACTGCTTCTGGCGTTGATGGTCCGTGCGAGCAGTTTACCTCTCAAAAGGTACGGTTTCCAGAGTGATTTGCTCGACGTCTAGCGCTACCGTTCGGCAGGCAGTACCGTGGTACCAAGATTGCTTCCCGCGAGGCACGTCCATTGATGCAGAATTAATCCCACGAATAGACTACTTTACATCCGTTGAAATAGTACCCTCGACTGTGAACTCCGCGCCGCCTCGTTTTCCTTCCGCTTCCATTTTGACCATCGACTTCGTCGTGATTCCAGTTTTCTGTTCGACCTCGGCATCCCCTTGCATGCTTCCTTTGATATCACTTGCGCTGGTAATCTTCGCGTCCACTTTAATGTAAGCCACACCACTGCGAACATCTTTCAATGAATATTTGGCAGCGATATTCATGGGCAGGGCGGGGTCGCTCTTGATCGTATATTCGTGCTCCCAAGAATCGCCGATTGCAACCGGTTTTTCTGGTAACCCCGAAAACATTTGATCGACCGATGCCTTCAATAAATCGGACAACGCTTTCTGATCGTCTCCCTTGCTTTCTTTCAGCTTGCCGTTGGTGTCGAATTGCATCACAGCCGGCTTGCCCGCCAGCCCACCAAGCTGTTGACCCAGCAGGTTGTTGGCCGTTTTGGCATCGTCCGAATCGTACTTCATCTCCAGTGGCCCGCCCGTTGACTCCATGCGGACGCGGCGGTGCATAATATTGATCGTTGAGACGCCGTCGGCAATGTCCTTCACTTCAATCTCGGTATCGAGAGTCAATTTTGTATTCATCTCGATTTTTTGCCCGCCAACGGAGATATGGTTTTTCATATCTTGGATGGTGACGTATGTGCGCTTTTCGCCCTTCGGAAGATTCAGTTGAAGCTGAATCTTCTCGCCCGGCACCTCGGCGTCGGCAATCGTGGAGAGGCCGCCAGCAAAAACGGCAAGCAGTATCGCCAGCAGTGCGTTTTGCAGTGAACAGCGCATGAGAAATGGTTCCTTAGGTTAAACCCGGCAGATCGTGGAAAATACTGCCGCCTGCCAGTCGCGATTCTAAGGCTCCCCTGCGTGATGTCAAACAGGGAATGCCCAAACCACCTAGTTTCGCGTTACTTCCGCGCCCGACAGTGGTTTAATGTCATACCTTCGCCTCGAGGCACAAGTTTCGTGCAGGTTGGACGATTTGGCCCATCGGAGGCCACTCGACGTCGATCCGTACGTTGTGACGCCGTTTGAAGATCAGCGCGATCGCTGTGGTCAGCCGCTCATTCGGAGAAAACATCCGGCGGCTAGGCAAAACTGCTGCGATAGCAGCCGAGCCGGCAGTCGATGAAACCGGTCCTCCTTGGGTAGAGTTACTCGATTTGCGATCGAGTTTCAGATAGGATAGAACGCTAGCGGAAACGCTCCACTGACGGTTTCCAACAAGGAACGGGCCATGGGAAGTCGCTGGTTCAATTCGGTTGTGGTGTTGTTCTGGCTTTCGACGATGACTTGGCTCGTCGTGGCTAAAGTCGTGCCGCCGTTGCAGCGCGGCGATCCGCCGAACTATCAATCGATGTATTCCCGTAGCGGCAACGACCAGGGCGACGACGAACCTGTCGCCTGGGATCTGACGCTCAACGGCAAGCCGTTGGGCTGGGCCGTGAGCAAACTGGTTCACATCGGTACTGGTGTCACAGAAGTGCGCGGACGGATTCACTTCGACCGAATTCCTTTGCAAGAGTTCTCGCCAACCTGGACGCGCATCCTGATGGAGGCAATCGCCATACCCGTCGAAGGGACACAGATGGATGTGTTCAGTTCGCTCGAGATCGATCCATTAGGTCACTTGACTCGTTTCCGATCGGCCCTGCGCGTGACCGGTATGCGCGAGGCGGTGGTGATTACCGGCAAAGCGCTGGCGTCGCGGCTGGAGATTTCCGTGGAGTCGGGACAATTGCAATCGCCGAAGTACGAAGTCTATTTACCGCGCGATGCACTGGTCGCTGATGAGCTTTCACCGCAATCGCGGATTACCGGTTTGCGGCTAAATCAAGAATGGACCGTGCCAGTATTCAGTCCGCTGCGCCCGCCGAAAAGCCCCGTCGAGATCCTGCAGGCCAAAGTCGAGAGCCGTCAGCCGTTTGAATGGGAAGGGAAAGTGAGCGGCACTTATGAAGTCGTCTATCGCTCGGACTCCGGTTCCGTGTTGTTTTCCAGCCGAGAGCCGCGCGCTAGATTGTGGGTGCGCGACGACGGGACGGTGCTGAAGCAGGAAGTGAACATCCTTGGATCGCGGCTGGTCTTCACCCGACTCAGCGACGAAAGATCGTCCGATATCTCTCATCAAGCCGAGCGCGATGACGAGGATCACCGGCGACTTCGTCGCGAGCAGTTCGATCGCTGGCGCGCGGAACACGGCGACGACCCCGCTTTCCGGCGCGGTTGGTACCGCGATAGTTTACGCGGGCAGCACGGAGGCTGGTGGAACCGCCAGGATCGATGGCAGCGCCGCGGTGACGCGGACAATGCACAGCCGCCGTTACCCACGGATGCCCCAGTACCTGCAACGGAGCAGAAGCCAAACGAACCTCCGGCCACGGAATCGGGGCTAGAGCCACAGCAGGATCAACGGCAATCGTCGCACCGCGCGGTGGACAATCGCGGTCAATGGACGAAGGAAGAGGCAACGCCAGCGCGAGTCTGAATGAGGCTCGCTCATATTGACGTATGATCGAATTTGACCAAGCAAAACGGAACTATGGGCGGAAGACGGCAGTCAATGATTTGACTTTGATGGTTCCAGGCGGCGAGTTGTTTGCCTTGCTCGGGCCCAATGGGGCTGGGAAAACAACATCGATCAAGATGCTGGTCGGGCTGTTGCGCCCCAGTTCCGGCATCGTGCGCATTTGCGGTTACGACGTTGTCAAGGAAACTCGCCAAGCGAATCGCTGTCTGGGCTACGTTCCTGACCAACCATATCTTTACGATAAACTGTCGGGCCGCGAGTTCTTGCAATTTATCGCCGATTTGTATGGCCTGGGCCGGGAAGAATCGGCCACGCGAATTGCCCGCGAAATTCGCAACTTCGAGTTGACTGAGTTTGTGGACCAGTTGACCGAAAGTTATTCGCACGGCATGAAGCAGCGCACGGTGTTTGCCGCGGCGCTGCTGCACGATCCAGCCGTGCTCGTGCTCGATGAGCCGATGGTCGGGCTCGATCCGCGCAGCATGCGTTTGGTAAAAGACCTGTTGCGCGACCGCGCCAGCGCGGGAATGACCATTTTCATGTCGACGCACACGCTCGGCCTGGCCGAGGAAATCGCCGACCGCATCGGCATCGTCGATCGCGGTCGATTGCGGTTTATCGGCACGGGCGCTCAATTGCGCCAGCAACTCGCGCAAGCAGACACGAGCTTGGAACGCATGTATTTGGAACTCACCACATCGGCCGAAGCGGCGGCGGCACAGGAGACGGCGTAAGACGTATCGCTCTCGTCAGTTGTCAATGATCCGTTGATAACTCTGTTGGCCACGAAGAACGGACCACGGACCACCGGCAAACCACCATGAGCCCTCACCGCGACTTCATTCCTCCCGTCGGCGTCTTGCTGAATGAGCAGCGCGAGGCACAACTGTTCTGGTTCGTGCGATCGCGGATTGCGACGGCAATCATCCGCCACATGCTCACCACCGCGCGGCTGCGGCTGTCGCTGGTGGCATTTCTGAGCGTGTTTTTTTGGGTTGGATTGTATCTGGTGTTCTACAAAGGCTTGGGCTTTCTGCAGATCTATCAGACCAACATGATCGAGACGCTCTACAATGCCTTCTTTTTGGCGCTCATGTTGATGCTGGTGTTTTCTTCCGGCGTGATTATGTATTCGTCGCTGTTTTGTTCCCCGGAAACCACCTTTTTGTTGACAACCCCTGCGAGAATTCAGCGCATCTACGCCCACAAGTTTCAAGAAGCGGTGTGGTTCAGTAGTTGGGGCTTTGTCCTGCTCGGTAGTCCGACGCTCGTGGCGTATGGAGTGGCCGCGGAAGCGCCCTGGTATTATTTCGTGCTGTTATTGCCGTTTGTAGTCGCCTTCGTGCATATTCCCGCCGCGGTTGGTGGAATCTTGTGCCTGGTGATCGTGCATCGCCTAGCGTCGTTTCGCAAACACTTGTTGGCTGCCGCGTTGTTGCTGACGGTTGCCGGCGCCATTTGGTTCATCTGGTCGGCGATCAATAGCAATGAAGGGGATTTACTCTCTCCGCGCTGGTGGAGTCAGTTTCAGTCGCGATTGCACTTCACGGAGCAACGCTTATTGCCCAGTTGGTGGCTCAGCGCCGGCTTACTCGAAGCCACTCGTTGGCCGCCGCCCAGTCCGTCGGCCGATCAGCCCTGGGCGCAAAGCTTGATGTTCTTGTCGCTTCTCGTCGCGAACGCACTGTTTTTAAATCTATTCGGCGCCTGGCTGGCGGGAAAATTGTATCGCAGCAGCTATAACCGCCTGTACGGCGAAACGACCGCCAAACGCCACACCACCACATGGTGGATCGACAGTGTCATCGGCAACAGCTTCTTTTTCCTGCCGCGCGACCTGCGTGTGCTGCTGGTCAAAGATTTTCGTCTGTTCCGGCGCGATCCAGCGCAGTGGTCGCAGTTTCTGATTTTCTTCGGCTTGCTGGGCCTGTATATCTTGAACATTCACCGCATCGCCGCCAATCAGATGTATTCGCAAATGATCGGTTTCTTGAATCTGGCGGTCGTCGGATTGATTCTTTCGACGTTTACCACCCGATTTATCTTTCCGATGGTCAGCCTCGAAGGGCGTCAACTGTGGATCTTGGGCTTGCTGCCGATCGATCGAGATACGATCTTATGGGCAAAGTATCTGTTCGCCGCCGTGGGGTCGCTGGTACCGTGCGCGTTGCTGATTTTGCTCAGCGATCTGATGTTGCAACTGCCGACGGCGACAATCGTGGTACATCAAATCGCCTGCGCCGTCCTGTGCCTTGGCTTGTCGGCGATTGCGGTGGGCCTGGGCGCGAAGATGCCCGATTTGCGCGAACACTCGCCGTCGAAAATCGCCGCCGGCTTTGGCGGAACACTGAACCTTGTGATCAGCGCGGTCTATATTGTGATCGTGATTCTTTTCACAGCCTTGCCGGTGCATCTTAATCTGGCGGCCCAAAGCGAGCAGTTTGCCAACGCCGGCGCACTGTTCCAATTCCTTGGCAGCGCGGCCGGCATTGCCACGGGGATTAGCCTGACGATTGTCGCGGGACTCATTTCCACCATCTGGCCTTTGGTTGTTGGATTGCGTGCGTTTCGGGAACTGGAACTCTAAGCTTCCGTTCCACTGCGGAGGCAGCTTATGGTTGGCTACGCTCGCTTTCTCATTCTAGGAGGGCAGGCGGGTCGTTGATTCGTCGAAGGAAACGCTTAACTCCCAGTCACAGAATGCACCGGGAGCAAGTTCTGAACTCCGCATTTCCGTGGCAATCCTTAGATCGTCGTGAGGAAAGTTTGTCGGTTCGATCCCGGCGTTGTAATAGGGTGGAGTATTGGCGCCAGACCATGCATTGTAATTGAGCCATAAACCGATGTGCGTCGCGTGAGTTTGCTCCAAATGCAAACGTAAGACTTCGGTTTGGTCTCGGCTGACGATCCCGATCGCGTTTCCTTGCACATTCTCTACAAACAGCTTGATCGCGACTCGCGCGGATGGTTGGGGCGCGCGGCTGAGGTCCAGCGATCCGCCGGTGGCAAGCGGCAAATTTGGCCATGCAAACTCGGTCAAGTTCGGCGGCAGTTCCAGGCCAATGGTTCCGGTATAGCTCACGCGCGTGCCCTCCGGCAGGCAGAATGAATCGCCAGGTTCAATTGCCAATAGCGGGTGCGCTGCCCAGATCATCGGCATCGGTAGCGTTGACCTATTCGTTAGCGAGTAACGTGCAGCAAGGGGGGCCAAACCATCGGGAAGCGTCAGAGTGCGCTCAAACCGGAATGGCAAATCGCGATCATCGACGGCAGTTGTCAGCGTTGCGATCGATTGCGAATCGACACCTGTAACGAGGGTTTTCCACTGACGAAACCAAAGTTCGCCGTGGTCGGTGATTTTGCGGTCGCCCCAAGCAGAATTTGGAATTTGGCAGGCGTTTACGGTAGGAAATAATTCGTCCCAGCCGCCAGCATCGAACGCGCCGAAGTTGGTCGAGCCGGGCGGCGGTTTTCTGAATGGGAGGTATGGATTCGTCCACAGCCATTCTCGGCCTGTGCGCAGCGAACGTAGTGAGAGGATTTTTCCGCCAATTTCCGGAACGACGGTGACGCACATCGCGTCGTTTTGCAAAACAATTGCCGACCATGAGCCGACGTGGGTATGTTCCAAACGGCAACTCACTGCTCGTACTCCATGGCGACGAAATTGAGCGACGAACGGCCCATTGCCGATCAAGTCGCCAACTCAGCTTCGATTTGCTCCAGCGTTTTTTCCTTCGTCTCGGGCAGCCGCCGCCAAATGAAAATAAAGCCTACGATGCAGATTGCCGCGTAAAGCCAAAAAGTGCCGTGCGCGCCCAAATAACGATTAAGATAAGGAAAAGTGAACGTGAGGATTGCGCACGCCATCCACAGCGCAAACACGGCAACCGACATTGCCGTACCGCGAATGCGGTTGGGGAATATTTCGGCGATCACCACCCAGGTAACAGGCGCAAGCGTCATCGCATAGCAACCGATCGCGGCGACGATCAGCGTCACCATCTGAGCCCCGCGACTATGTTCATAATAGGCAGCGCCGAGGATGATATAAATCAATGCGAGCCCCGCGGCGCCGAGCAGCATCAATGGACGTCGCCCCCAACGGTCGATTGTAAAAATGGCGACAAAGGTAAACACGAGATTCACGATGCCGGTCACGACGATGGATTGCATAACGCCGGTAATGCTGTAGCCGGCGGCCGTAAACACTTCTTGCGCATAGTTGAATATCACGTTGATGCCGCACCATTGTTGCAATACGGCAAGCGCAATACCAAGCCCAAGAATGCGCGCAACGCCAGGCGTCAATAAATCGCGAAAGGGCACCCGACCGACTTCTTCGCGATTGAGCGTTTGGCGAACATTTTCGATTTCGGAATGGGCATAATCGCTGCCGCCGACTTTTCGTAATACTTCTTCGGCGGCGTCAAATTGGCCTGCTTTCGCCAGCCATCTTGGGCTTTCGGGTACGAATAGCATCATCAAAAAAAAGACGGCGGCAGGAACTGCACATGCCGCAAACATCCAACGCCAACCAACATCGGCGTACCAACTACCTGCGAGAGCCGCCGAAGCTACACCGGCTGGAACGTTTCGGACAATTAACCAATTGACGATTTGAGCCGCCAGGATACCTATCACAACCGTAAGTTGATTGATCGCTACAAATTGACCACGCTTTTGCGCGGGACTGATCTCAGCGATATACATTGGCGACAAATTCGACGCCAGACCGATCGCAATTCCGCCAGCCAGCCGCGCAAGGCTAAACGTAACGAACTCCAGGGCTAGGGCGGTGCAGACAGAACTTGCAGCGAATAGAAATGCCGACAAGACGAGTAGCCATTTGCGTCCAAAACGGTCGGTGAACATGCCCGATGCGGCTGCCCCGATGAGGCAACCAAACAGAGCGGCGCTCATCGCCAGGCCTTGCATGAAGGAATCCTCGGATATCCCGAAATACAATTCATAGAATGGCTTCGCCCCGCCGATTACGACCCAGTCGTATCCGAACAACAACCCGCCCATCGCGGCAACGAGGCAGATCGTCCACAGGAATCCCATGCGGAATTGCGGGCCGTTTACTGTAGGCTGCAACATCTTGTCGTCCTCGACCAATTCGGGCGAATCTCCGCTGCCGCGATTCTTTGCGCCCTGGGTTCCGGGGTGATCATGGCTGCGAGGACATGTGCGGGACCGGCCGCGCTTCCACTTTGCATAACTTGCGATGAACGAGAGCGCCCAAATGATTCACATCGTTCTGCAGTATATTCGCGAACGCTTGCTCCGCCAGGCGGTCGTTGTTGAGCCCAAGATATCCCAACGCGAGCATGTATCGGCAGTGCAGTTCATTCTTCACCGCGAGATCGGCCTCGAATACCAAGAAATCGGGCAGCGAAACGGCAAAGTAATCGATGGCTGTATCATCGTCGAGATGGGCGCGACCATATCCGATCAGTCGTTCAAAGCGGTCGATCGCGCTGGTTTCATCGCCGAGAGCTCGCAGGGCTAACCCTTGATAAAAGATCATTTCCGGCGGTTGGTCATTGTAATATTGCGCCGATGATGGCTCGGCGAGCCCAATGCTTGCGCGTTGGAACCACTCACGGGCGGCCACTTCATGGCCCAATTGCCGATGAACTTCGCCGAGCCAGTAGTGGATATTGTTTTCTTGAATCCCGGCCAACTTGCCCTCTCCCAATGAGTGCGGCCAGACAAGCGCCCGTTCCAGGAAATCGACCGCGTCGTCAAATCGATCGTCGGCCATAGCCTTGCGAGCCAATTCCGTTAAGCTCAACACGTACTGCGCCGATACTTTTCCTTCTCCGCCTTCCCACGGATGAAACTGCCTGAGTCGCAGAAGCTCGAGCGCCTGTTCGTGTCTGCCGAGTTGATTTAACAATGTGATTTGCTCGATCGTCAGGTCGTCGCGGCGACGCACACCATCGGGATGCGCTTGCAATCGCAGTAGGCGTTCTTCGGCGTCGTGATTTAATCGTTTGGCAAGCTGATCCAATTCATACAACACGCGAGAGTCGTCTGGATTGAGATGAAAAGCTTTTTCTAGCGATCGCCATGCGGACACAGGATCCTTGCAATGATTATAGTACGCCAAGCCCAAATTCCGATTCGGTTGGGCGAAGTCGTGGGCCAGGTCGCGGGCGTTTTCCCAGGCGTCGATTGCATCATCGTAACGGCGCTTGCTGTAAAGCAAGTTGCCGATGTCGCAATGGGCGCGAAAATCGCTTGGAAGTCGCGAGACGGCCGTCTCTAGCACAGCCAGATCCTCTAGTCGATTCGGGAAGAATCCCTGCCGCGGCAGCTTCGCGCCTAGCATTGAGAATCGAATAGCCTCCTGCGAGTCTCCCATTTGTTCGGCGAATTCAGCCAGGTAATAATAGACAAGCGATGAGTCTGGTTGCCCTGTCGCCCGCTCCAAATACGATCGTAAAACGGCGCTTGCGCGTTCGTAACAGCCCGCTGCGGCATAGTCGCATGTGAGTTCAACGTAATGATGAGACTCGCTGCCCAGGCGGCGTTTGAACTGTGTCGAGCCGTGATCGAAAGCGTATTCGATCTCAAATAAAACGCCGACGTTGAATGGGTCGCGTTGCAATTCACGATCGATCAATTTGGCCGCGACTTCACCTTTGTTTTGCAATACGAGCGAGACAACCAGCAGGTGGATAGCTTGTTGATGGCGCGCGTTGCGATCGAGGCAGCGCTGCAATAAGTCTTCCGCGGCTGCCCAATCAGCTCGACGGAACGCAATGCGAGCTAATTGAAAGTACGCCGCGTCTTGATAGGGTGGAGACCATGTGGACTTATAAAAAGCATCCTCTGCCTCCTCATCCCTACGCTGGGCCACGAGAGACAGGCCGAGATCATAGTGGCATTCGCCCGCGAATGAATTCGGATTGTGGCGAGTCGCTCGTTCAACGGCCGCTCGAAACAGCGATTCCGCGGCCCCATATTGGCCGCGACGGTAATGGGTTCGGCCCAGCGCCAGATTACAGCGCAAGTCTGTCGGGTCACGCAGCAGGGCTTCGCCGAAATAGTCTTCCGCCTTGCGGGTCGCATGACGATATTGCTCCAGGTGCAATCCGGCCAGATAGAGCGATTCGTTGGTGTCGATATCCACAGGCTTAGCAATCGGCTGCGCCGGAACCGGCAAGTCGGCATCGTGTGTTTTGGGCGAGTAGCTGACCAATTCCACTCCGGCGGCATCGTGAATAGAAACTCGCACTTTGGCTGGTTCAACGTCGCTTGGCAAGTCGACCTGAAACTCGCGGCAGGAATGTGGATCGGCATCGAATTGTTCATCAAGCACGATCTTTTCACGAGCCTTGAGGACGACTCGAGCGGAGAGGCGCTCGGCGGTGACGTAAACGCGAACGGCCGCGCGCGAACCTTCCAATTCGAGCCCAAGCACTGCGTCGATGGTGGCGTTCTTGATCACGCCCACGCCTTTGTAGGGCATGAAATATTGCGAAAACGACCTTTCTTCGCCGGGGCTAAGCCAACTGAAATCAGGCTGGTTGTCGGTGTACACGCCGCACATCAGCTCAATGTACGGACCATCGTCATCGGTAAGCTGCCGATCCCACGCTTTTCCGAATTCACCGCAGCCCCATGTCCATTGTTTCTTGCCGGGTGAAATATGATGGTTTGCAATGTGAAGAAGCCCCGCCTGCCGGCCGTGATCATAGGAACCCACAAAGTCGTAATCCGAGTGATGCGCCATAAACGACGTGGGCACGGGAATATTCTTGTACCGGCTGATATCAGTCCCCGGCGAATAATTGACTTTGTAATACTCACCCTTGGCGATCGGGAATGTACTCACGTCGCGCTTGCCATGATCCATGACGGCATGCACATCGGGCGGGAAAATGGACTGGTGGTTTTCGTCTGCATGTACGGCCGGATTGGCCCACCACAAAAATGTTTCGGGTAGCGGAGTACGGTTCGACAATCGCACGAGAACTTCTAGATACGCCCTGCCAGGATACAATCGGAAGCCATGCATGGCGCGCGTCCCCACCATGCGATCGATCTCGTTGCACCAAACCGTCCACGAACCGTCGTCGCTTGTAATCACATCCGCATCCAGTGGATGGAACGTGCTAGGCCGGTGATGCTGCGGCCAATTGAATTCGATGCCACCGCTAATCCAAGGCCCCGCCAAGCCAACCAGCGCCGGCTTGATCACGCGGTTGTAGTAGACAAAGTGATAGTCGTTTGTCTTGTCGAGCGCCATCTGTACTCGACCACCCAGTTCCGGCAGGATCAGAATTTTGAGAAATTCATTTTCGATAAATACCGCGTCGTATGTGCGATCGACCTTCTCGTCCGAAATCGATTCGATCACCGGGTAGGGATAGACAGACCCACTGCTCCCCTGGTAAACGCGCTTCTCCAAGAAAACTGGATTGGCTTCCGGTGAGCCAATGCCATAGGTTGGAATGGTGATCCGTTCCCGCCATGCGCGAACCGTTGATTTTCCGTCTTGTTTGGTCATATGTTTCTGCCCGGTCGAAGCATGATCTGTTTCTTTTCATTAAAACTCCCAATGGCCTTCTTTTCATTCATTGAATTCCCGAATCCATTTTCATATTTCGTCAAGCGCTCCGTGTGCTCCTCCATCATGCACACTCAGCAACTCAATTCGTCTCACCAAGCGACGGATTCCAGCGCACGCGCTGTTCTGTCGAAGGCTGCACTCTTAACGGCGCAACTCTTTACGCCACAATAAGCAAGCCCTTCGACGTTCTCGCCGAAGGGCTCGTATTGAAAGAAAGTGGAGGCGGCGGGAATCGAACTTGGGCCGCAATCGTCGGGAAATAACGGGGTTGGCAACCAGAGCGGCGCAAAAAGCGGCGCACTCGGCGCACAAAAAGCCCCGCTGGACCCTGATTTGGCGGCTGTGGTCGATGCTTGGCCAGACCTGCCGGCGGAAGTCAAAGAGGCGGTTATGGGCATCATCGGTGGGTGCAGCGTGTGACGGGAGGGGGGTGGGGCATGGGGGCCCCAGACCTAAGATATTTTTACCACACCCCGCGGGCGCATTGCCGCCTATATATTTAATTATTTAAACCTCGCCGGATGCGGGTTTACAATCTTAACCAGGGGGAAAATGGGGAGCTGCAATCATGCCAGGTCGACCGCGAACGAAGTTTAAGAGGGTCGATGAACTGACGGTCCGAATCCATGCCTTCTGCGACGATCTTTATGATCTCATGCCGAGGCAGTATGATGAGCGGCCCAGTGGAGACCTGCTGTGCGAGTCGTGGCGCGCGGCCATGAGCGCTGCGGCGGAAGCTTGGAGGGCGGTATTTGAACTGAGACAGCGGCTCGGAGAAAAGGCGGAAATTGATGGTGGCTTGTAGGTTTTAGTTATTGGTTGATGTCGAAGTACGCGTGCGCGTGCGCGAGGAATTTCTCGCCCTCCATCGCGGGGGCAGCCGGGTTGACCGGCGAACAAACGTTGTTATTGTTGTTTTCAAGGGTGGCCGCGAGCCGACGGGTGACGTGGCCTAACGCGGACCATCGGCGGCGCGTTTTCTGCCTTCCGCGCGCTGCGGTGGTCCGGCCCGATGGAAAGGCAGGTTCTCGTGATCGACAACGACCCGCTGAATGAGGTCTATCATCGGCTGGTTCCGTTGGTGAAGGACAATCGGGACTGGTGGCGCGCCGCCGTTCGGCGATGGGCGAGCGATCCACCCATCCACCTCGATGACGATGGCTTTGAGGCTGGTGTGATTCCGGTCCCGTTTTCACATGTCGCACTCACGTACGACGAGCGGCTGGCACTGTTGGCGGCAATTTACGATTCCCTTGTCGTCTGGAGCGAGCGAATTGACCCGTGGCGGGAGCTTCCATCGCTGCCGTTGTTGGGCGATGATCGGTCGGTTTTAGACGAACACCGATTGGCGCTGCGGTATGGTGTATTGATGAGCGACCGCGTCCCGGAGTTGCGCAACCACTGGGCGACGTATCAGGGCGAAGTGAAATTGCTTGTTGATGAAGCGGAAGCCGCAAGCGATACTTCAACGCCCATAAAACCGAAAAGGAGTACCGAACGCGGCGAAGGTCGGGTGAAGCTGATTGCGGCTCTGACGAGACACCACAGGTACGCCGACGGCGGTTGCCTGAATCTGGAACCCATCGGCAACAACGAACTGGCCCGGCTGGCGGGAGTGGCAAAGCGTACCGCGTCGGCATTTTTTACCCATCAGTTTCAAGGGCACGCCAAGTATCGAATGCTGTGCTGCAATTTGCCCCGGCTTGTGGCGGCGATGAAAGCACTGAACGGCGAGTTCCAACCCCGCGATTTCTATGACGCCCGAACGCCCGACAAAATGAATCAGGACGAATAACGGGCGGGTGTTCCATCGTTCCCTATCTCCTAGGGAACGCGCAAATATTTTTCTTTTTCGCGCTAGCCCGGCTATTTCTGGGCGTCTTGTTGCGACTGCACCACTGTTCCCTTTCGTTTACGGAACGCTGCGCCAACGGTTATGCAGGCCGCACTTCGCGGCCGGCGGCCCGATGGAGAGACCGAGATGACGACGACACCTACTACCCTGGCCCTACGGCCCCACGACGCGGCGAAGGCCCTGGGCATCAGTGCCCGCACCCTCTGGGGCCTATCGGCTCCTCGCGGCCCGATCCCCTGCCTGCGGATTGGTCGCGGCAAGCGGCAGTCTGTGCTGTACCCCATGGCTGACCTACAGGCCTGGCTGAGCCAGCAGACCGACGCGGCAAAGGGGGGCGAGCGATGAAATCCGACCCATTGGACCGCGCGCCACCGCGCGATATTGATGCCGAGCGGGCGATTTTGGGGGTCATTTTGTTGGCCCCCGAGCGCATCGCCGACGTGGCGGCCGCGCTGGAGCCGGCCGATCTGACCGATGACGCGCTGCGGACGATATACACCGCGATGTTGCGGTTGCGTGGTCGCGGTCTACCCCCCGACGCAACGCTGCTGGTCGGCGAGCTTCGCGACGGCGGAGAGTACGACCCCGAACGCGGCGTATCGGCCGCGGCGCTGGCAGAGCTATTTACGATGTCGCCCACTGCGATAAGTCTGCCTCACTATGTCGCGCGAGTCGCGGAGATGTCGCGCCGACGGCACGCGATGGAGCGCGGCGTCAGCCTCATCCAGGCGGCGCACCGCTGCGAGCCGGGGCCGAGCGTGTCGCCCGCAGTCCGCCGCGCAACGGAACGCGCTTTGGCCCACCGCACGAAGGCCGCGCGGAAAGGGGGCCGACGATGAGCATTCCTGCTATCATGTTGTCGGTCGCCCCATCGAACGGCAAGCCACAGCGGATTGTTGAATCGCGGGCCGGCGAAGTGGTCTACCGCGATTCGTTCGACCCGAACAGCGCAGCGAGCCGTCGGCGCTTCATCGCGGCGCTGGCGAATAAGTTGGCGGTCGATCCTGCCGAGCTAGGCGCGGTCGATGGGCAGATTATCGCGGTGGCCGACGCGGCCGACGCGGCATTGGAATTGGCTCTGGCCAACGAGGCCGCGCAATCGCAAACCGCACCGCCAACAATTGCAACCTACCCCGAAGTTGACCCGTCGCGAATCGTGCGACCGGAGCGGTTCATCGCGCCGCTGGCATCGGGCTTATCGGTTCCGGTACGTTCGGAAATCGACGGTCATATCGTCGGGCGGTGGCTGATATACGTCCGCCACGCCGACGGGCGGCGTGAATGCCGCACGCTGACCGGCAGTGTTGAACTGGGGGCAGCCGGTCGACTGTTCGTCCACCCACAGCCGAGCCAGCCGAGCGGCAACGCGGTTTGCGGCTGGTCGGCCGATGCAAGGCGGGAGTGGCTGCGAGGCTCGCCGGTTGCCGATCCGGCGGAGATATTTGCACAACTGTGCGAGCAATTTGCCCTATTTGTTGACCTACCGCCGGAGCAAGCAGCGGGCATTACGGCAACGTTGTCCCTCTGGGCGATGCTTACCTATGTTTATCACGCCTGGCCCGCCGTGCCGTATTTGTTCGTTGGCGGTCCTGCCGGAAGCGGAAAGTCGCGAGTGTTTGAGGTGCTGTCGCGGTTGACGTTTCGCCCACTGGCATCGTCTAATTTGACGGCCGCGGCACTGTTTCGCACGATGAATGACAGGGGAGGAACGCTACTGCTGGACGAGGCCGAACGATTGCGGCAAGGGAGCGACCCGGCAACGGCCGATCTGCTATCAATGCTGCTCGCCGGTTACAAGCGCGGCGGGCGCGCGACGAGGCTGGAAGCCGTCGGAGATTCGTTTCGCACCATCGAATTCGACGTTTTCGGGCCGAAGGCACTCGCTTGCATCGCGGGCCTGCCGACCGCATTGGCGACGAGGTGCATCCCTGTCACGATGTTTCGCGCGCCACCCGGCAGCGAAAAACCGCGACGGCGCATCGACGGCGAACCGGCCGCGTGGCAACGGCTGCGCGATGACCTTCACTCACTGGCTCTAGAGCATGGGGCGACGTGGCTAGACCTGGCGGAGCGAACGGACGTATGCCCTTCAATGAGCGGGCGGGACTATGAGTTATGGCAACCTCTGCTGAGTCTGGCCGCGTGGATTGAATCGCACGGGGCACACGGGCTTCGCGGACTGGTCGAGGCACACGCACTATCGACCATAGACCTTTGCCGCGACGATCAGACCCCCGACACGGATGAAACTTTGCTGCGGATTTTGACCGACGCCCTACGGAACGGCGAGCGGCCGACGCCTGGCGACATTTTGGCAAAAGCGAAAATGGCCGAGCCGAACATGTTTGACCGTTGGTCGGCGCATGGCATCGGGCGGCTGCTAAAGCGGTACGGCATCGCGAGCCACAAGTACGGCGGTCGGCGGGCTTATCTGCCCGACGCACTTGCGTCCCTTCAATCGGTGCAATCCAACTACGGCCTGGGCCTGGGGCTTGAGGAAGCGCCCCAAATGACCCAAATGACCCACGGCGAGCGAAACGCGGCCGATAATGGGCTGTTTTAGTTAATCCATATGGGTCGTTATGGGTCGTTTGGGTCGTTTGGGTCGTTATGGGTCATTTCTTTAGGGTAGGTAGGGGGTCGGTTTCGCACAACACAAGGCCGGAGCTTTTACATGCAGTACGACGCCAAAAAGTTTTTGGAAGGGCTTTGCTCCGCTCCTGCGGTGCGGCCTGCTAAGACGGAACCGCCCAAGCCGCCAAAGGCCAAGCCGGTTTGTCGTTGCGGTTCTACGACCTGGCAAAATGTGCCAATCCACGATGGGCAATCCGTTCGGCGGGATTGCGCCGGTTGCCGCCGGTTCATCAAATTCGTTCGGTGGTACGGCGAGCCGTCGGCAAATTGAAAAACGGCGAAATTCGGGGGTATCAAACATCGAACCGACCCGCCCGGACGCAATAGGCGCAAAATGGTGGCTGCCAATTTTGGCAAAGCGGAGTGAAACCCATGCACTTGACATTTACGTAAGTATTCTCTAGGATGCCATTATGACCAACAAAGCAAAGCTACTTTCGGAGCAACTGCGAGAAGCAATTCTGAACGCCGACGTTTCTCGCTATCGCATCTCGAAAGATTTGGGAATTAGCGAAGCGCAGTTGTCGCGGTTCGTAAACAAAATTTGTGGCCTGGGACAAGAGGCCAGCGACAAAATCGGCGAATATCTGGGTCTGCAATTAGTCGGCCCAAAGCAAAAGAGCAACCAAAAAACGAAAGGCAAGTGAGCTATGGCCAGCATCGCGCGCGACAAGAACGGCAGCCGACGGATTCTGTTCGTCGCTCCTGACGGCAAGAGGCCGACGATCCGGCTAGGCAAGGTTTCCCAGCGCACGGCCGAAGGCATCAAGTACCGCGTGGAGCAACTACTCGAATCGCTCCACTACAAGCACCCCGTCGAAGGCGAGTTGGCCCAGTGGGTGACGGACCTTGAACCGCGCATGGCGAAGAAACTTGCGGCGGTCGGGCTGATTGCGATGCCAGAAACGAAGGCGACGGCAACGCTGGGGCCGTTTCTGCAAGCCTGGCTGGCGGCCCGCAAAGGCGACTACAAGCCGGCGAGTCTGATTGCCTGGGGACAGGTTATCAACGCCTTAACGGGTTTCCTGGGGGCCGATTGCCCACTTGCCGACGTGACGCCAGCCAAAGCCGAAGCGTTTCGACAAACCATGTTGGCGGCGAACCTTCGGGCAACCACGATTCACAAGCGGCTGCAACACGCCCGCATGTTCTTTGCCCACGCCAAGCGACAAGGTTTGGTCGATGCAAACCCGTTTGAGTTTGTCCGTCATCGGCCTGGTGACGCATCGGAGCGGCGCGCCTATGTCCCTGCGGCCGACGTGCAACGTGTGATTGACCACGCACCTAACGTTACTTGGAAGCTGCTCATTGCCCTATCCCGATTTGCCGGCTTGCGCGTGCCGAGTGAAGCCCTTAGCCTACGCTGGCAAGATGTGGATTGGGAACGCGGGCGGTTGACCGTGCCTAGCCCCAAGACGCAACACTTGGCGGGCCGAAGCTACCGCGTGATTCCACTATTCCCCGCCATTCGACCGCACCTGGAAGCTGCCTGGGATAAAGCCCCCGATGGAGCCGAATATGTCGCACCCGAAGAATATCGGCGACGCGCCCAAGGCCCGGCCGGATGGGGAAACGCCAATCTCCGAACCACGCTGGAAAAGGTTGTCCGTCGCGCCGGTCTTGAACCTTGGCCCCGCTTGTGGCATTCGATGCGGGCAAGCTGTGAAACAGACCTGGCCCGACAATTCCCGTTGGCGGTTGTCGCGAAGTGGTTGGGCAATACCCAAGCCGTGGCAATGCGACACTACGTGGACGTAACCGACGCCGACTTTGAGCGGGCCACAATGGGCGGTGAAACGGCCGACGAAAAAGCGGCGCAAAAAGCGGCGCAGCACGCGCTCGTTTTGACGCGCAACGAGCCGCAACCGACAATGGCCGCGCATGAAAAAACCCCCGAATTGCAAGGTTTCGCGACTTCTTGCGATACCCTACAATATGGGGGGATGGAGGCGGCGGGAATCGAACCCGCGTCCCGCGATATTTCAGTGGGTGGCTTCTACGTGCGTAGACGGATGATTTGACGGACGTTTTTCACTCGCTGGTCCCCAACCGCCGGGGTGCTTCGCAGGCTAGCCCGGAACTGGTTTAGCCGCGGGGATACCAGGCGGTGACCCGCAGCGATTCGGAATTGGCAACTGACTTTTGGGCCTCTCCGACGAAAGCCCTCAGTCAGGGACGCCTATCTCTAGGCGGCCAGAGCAAAGTTGCTGTTGGCAACTGAGATTTTGGTCGGCTTTTTACGTGGCCAGCTGACCAACCACGGCACGCCACCTCCCCTTTCAACCTATCCGGTCGAACCCAGTTCGCCCCCAGGGCACTCCTCATACAGTGCTTGCTGGCAAACTCACTATACCATTCAATTATAGGCGATTGAGTCGACGATTCCAGTCCATCGCTGGTTCCAATCGAACGCATTCGCCGATTGCCGCGTTGCCACGGAAATGGGTGGCCAAGTGGTCGGGCTAATATAAGCTCGTTGTCGTTTCCGTCCAGCCGACAACTGGCGCATCGGGGGGCAGGACGAAAATTTCTACGCGGCGGTTCAAGCGGCGCTGTTCCGCCGTGACATTGGAAGCGATCGGTTGATGGCTACCGAAGCCGGAGACGCCCACTTGGTTTTCAGGAACCCCTTGCTTGGTGAGAAAACGAGCAACCGACAGCGCACGGGCCGAACTGAGATGAAAGTTATCCGGGAATTTTTCGCGGGCCCCGCGACGGGCAATTTTCAAACTGTCCGTATGGCCGACCACCATGAGCTTCAAATCTCGGGCCTCGGGAGTTTGCAGAATCTTGGCGAACTGGGCCAGCATTTCCTGGGCATCTTCTTTCAACTCCACGTCGGCGCTATCGAATAGCACGTCGCCGTCGAGCTTGGCAGCGCCGGTAACCGTATCGAACTCAATGCTCGAATAGCGGCGCGACAGGTTTGCCAATTGCGTGCTGATTCCGGGCGGCAGTTTGTTGCCGCGGCCGTCGGTCAGCTCTTGCTCGAAGGCGGCTAAGCGCTGGCGGTCATCCCGCCATTGCTTGTCGATCGTGGCAATTTGCTCTTCAGCGCGGATCAGCTTGTCTTCTAGCGTCGTCGAGTGGGAGTGCAGATTCTCGATTTCGGCAATTTGCGCGCGGTTCTGCTCGGCGAGCATCTGATTGAGCGACTGGGCCGAGGTCAATTGGTTTTTTGGCACCATGCAACCGGCGGCAAAGCAGCAAGCCGCGCTGCAAGCCATCCATGACAAGTATTGAAGTAATCGCATCGTTCGACTCCTTTCGAACGCAACTGGTCCGTTAGTCCGTTGGTCGTTGGCAGGAATATGGTCTGTTGACCACCACCAGCCATTCGCCACTCCTCATTTTCCCGGCAGCATGCTTCCAAACGCATTCAAAATCGAACTGTTCAGTTCGATCGGGCCATTCCAACTCCACATGTTTCGCATCAGGTCGTATGCCATCATGCCACATACGAGCAGTAGCACCACGCAGGTAAAAAGCGCAAGGACGTTCATCGTCGTAAAAGGCGCTTCCGACCCGGCGGCTACACTGACCGGAGCGGCGCCCAGCAACGGCGAAGCGCCCGCGGCCGGCGTACCGAGCGCGGCTCCGGCCGACGAATCTTCTTCCAACATGGTCGTTGACGCCACCGGGGCGAACATGCCCGAACTGAGTTCGTCGTCGGCATCGAGTGCGATCACTTGCGATCCGCTGTCCGATTCGTCGCCGGTGGTTTCGTCGACCGCCGTCAGCAAGAATTCGTCGTCGGCTTTTTCGCCCGCAATCGCCACGCTGGAGCCGGCCGGCGACTCTTCGAGCGAAATCACGTCTTCATCGCTCAATTCGAGCAGTTTCTTGGCCGAACTTCCCAGCGCTACTGGCTCCTCGAGCGATAGGCCGCTGTCGGAGGCGCTGATGAGATGAATGCCGCTGTCGCTTGGGCTGAGGGTCACATCGCTGCTGGCGCCCAAAGCCGATTCCGAGTCTTCTTCCGCTAAATTGACCGCCGAGCCTAGCCCTTTCTTCGATGAATCTCCCGGCTTGGAAGGCGCGACCAACGACAACTCGTCGTCGGACAGTTTCAAGGCATCGGAACCGAATAATTTGTCGCTGCTGCTAGCCTTCTTGGTGAGTTCCGAACCGGTGGCGGCAAGCTGGACGTCGCTGCCTCCGAGGTTCAAGCCCGAATCGCCCAGCCCAGAACCGGTGCCGGTTCCGAAGCTGAGGCCGGAACTGCTGGCCAGCGTCACATCGGGCGCATGAGCGGCCGATTTGTCGTCGGTGATGATATTGAAATCATCATCTTCGCTGATCGCTCCTTTGTCTCCCTTGCCGATAATCGTGCTGGGGCCTTCCGTGCCCGACTTGCCGAGTTCGATTTCGCTGAGCAAGATCGAATCGAGATCGTCGCTCATTTGCAGTTCGATTTCTTCGGAATCGCCGGCGCTTGAGTCGGATGGATTTTCCCAGGTAACTCCGCCGTTGGATTTTTCAGCCTGCATATCGTCGCGCAACCGCTCGACATCTTCTTGCTTGAACTTCCACTGGTCGCCGTCGCGATAGGGGAATAGCTTCTTCCGGTCGCGCAGCGATCCGACTTCGTCCGCCGAAACACCCAAAATGCGGGCGGCTTCGTCTTGATCGATAAGTTTTCGGGCCATAATTGCCTCCGTCGAGCCGTATTCTATTGGAGGCGATTCCGTTCGCCGGATTTTCGGTTCCGCGAGCCGAGCGGACCATCAATTACCATCATGATGCCTGTTAGTTCGGGCGCTGCTCGGCTCGCAGCGCTTGGCATTATCGCCGCTCAAGCATTGCCCGAATTTCTTTTGGCAACGGCTCGACGGCATTATATTCGGGCATTTGCAAATCGGCTTCGATGTTTCGGACACTCTTGAGCTTAATGGCACTCGACTTCGGCTCGATGTGATATACGCTCATGGTACGAGTTCGAGGGTCGACGACGGCAATTTGCTGAACTGCCTGCCGATCGACTTCGATCATCGTGCTGAGCGCAATCAAATCGCCCGATGGCTGATACACGCTATGCTCGGCGGCCGCCGGCTGACCACGCCCGACGACCGACCAGAATGCCAATGCGAAAACTGTTCCGCCAATCAGCCCAAATGCCGTGGCTTTCATCGTTTGCCTTCCTTGGCTGCCGATTTCAGGCCCGAATACTCTATTCTAAAAGCCTAAAATGCGATTACAACTGTTTGAATTGTGAATAAACCCGTATACCGGCGGAGTTTGACGCATCGGAACGATGATGCCGCCTGGCATTTTCAGGGAAAGGTCTAGCGGCCCGCCAGAACGGAAATCTTTGATAAGTCCCGCAAAAAACCGACAAATCGTCAACAGTCCGTTTCCGAGGAGCCTGCGGGGAGCGGGAGTGTAGCTGGGGTCTCCGATAGAAGCAAGGCGGTTTTTCCGCAGGTTTGAAAGCTATACACGCTTGCAAGCCTCCAAGTTGCCAATCCTCGCCAATCGAGAAGAATTAGGGAGTCGGGTAGGCGCGGTTGTATCGATAGCCGCCTCCATGCGGACGGGTGCGGCTTGGGATGAGGAAAACAACCAGAACTTCCTCTGAAGAGACCAAAATATCGTACTTTCCATCGTCGAGAAGGGTTATGATGGAAGTAAGCAGTCGAGATTCCCCACCCGGAACTGGGGGCGACGCACCACGATCTTGTTCAAGTCTCGGCGTGACGCATGGGTCGCGGCATCGTGTCCCGATCAGGACTTGGCCGATGCTGCTCGGCCACGATTGTCCAGCAGCCACGGTTGCGTGTCCCGTACTTCGCATCCTCAGCGAGCCTACCATGTCACAAGCGATTGTCGATCCTGGAGATTTGCGCCATTTTGTGCAGCACCTGAAGCGCTTCAGCGGTGAAATGCTGACGCAGATGCAGGGTGTGCAACGGCAGCTCAATAACCTGAGCAACACTTGGCGCGACCAAGAGCATCGCAAGTTCGTCGAAGAATTTGAACAGCAAATGCGCACGATGGCCAGATTCGTTGAATCGACGAATGAATATATTCCGTATTTACTACGCAAGGTAGAAAAAATCGAAGAGTATTTGCAACAGCGATAAGGAACCGCTCATTCTCGCTCATGGTCGCAAGTTGCGGAAAGTCTCGATTCATCCTCGTTCGCGTTGACTAGCGATCATTCGCGGTTAAGCAATTTCGCAATTATGCCGCAAGCCAGCGTCACCGATGTTGCAGCCATCGCCGATTTCCGAGCGGCGCTCGCAAATTTTGCCACCCTGGTTCGACAGGCGGTGATCGATTTGGAAATCGAGTCGCAACGGGCGTTGCAATGGATCACGCAAGACCGGCCTGCCCATTGGCGCAGCGAGGCCCGTCGCAGCAGCGACATGCTGGCCCGCGCGAAGGACGATTTGGTGAATGCCCGCACATTTAAGAAAATTGACAACTACGTGCCAGCATGCGCCGAGGAAAAAAAACAGGTCGATCGATGCAAGCGCCGCCTCGAATATGCCGACCAAAAGATCGATGCCGTGCGACGGTGGTGCATTGCCGCGCCACGGGCGGTTGACGAATTTCGCGGTCCCTTGCAACAGTTAATGGCGATGCTCGATGGCGATGTGCCGCGGGCGATGGCGGTGCTCCAGCGGATGTCGGCAGCACTCGATCGCTATGCTGCGGCTCAAGCGCCAAAGGCGATTCCGTGGGAAGCTGTGGTAGGAACTGAGTCGATCGTGCGGCCCGCCGAAGGCGAAGAGCCAAAGGGTCCGGGAGTGGGAGCCATCCAAATCCGTTCCATTGAATCAACCGCTGCCGACACCGACTCCCAAACCCATCCAACCGAAACCGCCAGCGAGTCTAGCGCTGAGGAGACGGTCTGACCATGAGAATTGCGGATTTAACCACTGGTGCCGCGAAAATTTCCTCAGCCTGGAAAACGCTCCGCGTCCACTGGGAAGACACGAAGGAACACTGGCACGATGCCAATCGCCAACGATTTGAGGAAACGTATATTGACCCGATCGAGCCTCAGATCGCCGCCGCGCTCGAAGCCGTTGGCCGATTAGCGGAGGTGCTGGGCACGGCGGAAAGAGATTGTGAATGAAACTCATGTGATCCATTGAAATTGAAAAATAATGAAAGACGAATGAATCGCACACACATCCGTGGATCATTCCTCCTTCATCGATTGAGTAACCCTGTCGCCAGCCCATTCAGCTAGATCGCCCGCGTCCATGTCCCTTACCCCCGAAACTCATCGTGAACTCCTCGCTCGGCTGCATACGCTGGCGTTTGAGCGAGAACTGGCCGAAGGACAGACGCGATCGGAATTCGCTGCCGCTTCGGATCGAACCAAGCAAGCGCTGAGCGATGCGCGGCAAGGGGCGATCATGCGGTTTCAGTTGGACCGCGACAACACGCAGCGCGAATACGATGCCGTCATCGCCGGCGCGCAAATGCAGTTTGAGACATTGCACTCGTCGGTCGAAAGCGAATTGCACTGGACCATCGAAAAAGCCCGCATCGATTGCGCCAAGACCGAGCGACGAGCGAAGAAAAAAGCGGGAGAGGAAGTTTGGGAAGCCAATACGGTGTTCGAGGCCACGCAGAATGCTCCCAAGCTGCAACTTGAACAGGAAGAAAAACAAGTCGATGCTCTCATCGCCTCACTCAAGCAGACGCTTGCTCATGCGAACCGGCAATTGGCAAGTTTTCGGCACGCAGGGATGCAGCGGCCGATCCCAGAAGCAGCCGTTGGCGAAGGGTCTGAGATTGAAGCGGCAAGCGTAGACCACGCGCTCGGCGAGGGAAATTTCGCCTTGCCAAGCGAGGCGCCTACCGCGAACGACACCAATGCCATGCTCAAATTGCACGAAAGCGCACAGCGAGCGCTCGATCAAGCGCAGGCGCTCGCCAGGCCGCTGGCCGCACGCATGCTTGCCGGTGGAAACCCGCTGGGCATCTGCTTGGCGTTGACGGCAATTTTTTGTGGAACTGCCTACTTGGCCATCGACAACCAAGGCTGGACGAGTTGGACGTGGCTAATCGTCGGCGGCATCGGTACGCTCGTGGCATCGGCCACCGCCGGAATTATTTTGCATCGAAAAGCGGCGACGGCGATCGCACCGCTCTATGACGCTCTGTACTCGACGCTGATCCGTGGATATCGATCCGCGCAGACCGTCCGGCGGCATGCGAAAGATCGCTGTGCCGCCGAGTCGATACGGATCGTCGAGCGGCGGGACAGCGAGTTGGCAGCGGCCAAAGACAAGCTGGCAGCCTCGACTGCCGCCGCGGTCAGCGGGCGCGATGCCGCGATACTGGCCGCCAGACAAAAGCATCACGTCCGCATCGCGGAGTTGGCTCGCGATCGCGATGCCTCAATCGCCGAGGCCCACTCCAGCTATCCGCCGAAACTCGAAGCGATTCGTGAACACTATCAAACGACGCTTCGCGCCGCCCAGGATCACTTCCATGAAGCGACTGCGACGATCCGCCGCACGCACGACGAAGACTGGAATTCGCTCTCGACGACCTGGCAAAACTCAATGCAACAGATTCGCCAGGTGATCGAAGAGCATCATCGCGACAGCGATCGCTATTTTCCGGCATGGAGCAATCCGCGTTGGAACACGTGGCAGCCGCCGACCGTTCCGCCGCCGGCGTTGCAGTTTGGAGCGTATCAAGTCGATTTAGAGGCCATCCCTGCCGGTATTTCCGGCGACCAGCGGCTGAATGGCATTTTACCGACCAAGTTCGTCATGCCCGCTTGGTTGCCATTTCCGCAAAACGCCTCGCTGCTGATTAAAGCAGCGGGGGAAGGTCGAAGGCATGCGATTGCCGCGGTGCAATCACTGATGCTGAGGATGCTGACGACGATTCCACCGAGCAAAGTGCGTTTCACAATCATCGACCCGGTCGGTCTGGGCGAAAACTTCGCCGGTTTCATGCATTTAGCCGACTATGACGAGCAACTCGTGACGAACCGCATTTGGACCGAGCCGCAGCAGATCGAGCAGCGATTGGCCGATCTGACCGAGCAAATGGAAAACGTCATTCAGAAATACCTGCGCAACGAGTTCAAGTCGATCGACGAATACAACGCCTTCGCCGGCGAAGTCGCCGAGCCGTTTCGCGTGCTCGTGGTGGCAAATTTTCCGGTGAATTTTACCGAAAACGCTGCCCGGCGACTGACCAGCATTGCGACCACCGGCGCGCGATGCGGCGTCTACACGCTGGTCGTCAACGATGTGAATCAGCCGCTGCCGCCGCGATTTGATCTGAGAGAATTAGAAAGAAGCGCGGTCACTCTCGCTTGGAGCGGCCAACGATTTGTGTGGCAGGATTCGGGGCTGCAGAATTATCCATTGCAACTCGACAAGCCGCCGTCCGAAGAGCAATTCACGCGACTGGTGCATGTTGTCGGCCGCGGAGCCAAAGAAGCCAAGCGAGTTGAAGTGCCATTCGATTATGTCGCTCCGCAGCGCGACAAATGGTGGGCAGGCGACACGAGCAAAAGCATTCGCGTGCCGCTCGGCCGAGCCGGGGCAACGAAGCTGCAATATTTGAGCTTGGGTCAGGGGACTTCGCAGCACGTGCTCATTGCTGGCAAAACCGGCTCCGGCAAATCGACGCTGCTGCATGCGCTGGTGACCAATGCTTCGCTCATCTATAGTCCCGATCAACTGGAACTGTACCTCATCGACTTCAAGAAGGGAGTTGAATTCAAGACTTATGCAACGCATTTGTTGCCGCATGCACGGGTGATCGCCATCGAAAGTGAACGGGAATTCGGTCTGAGTGTGTTGGAAAAGTTGGACCTTGAACTAAAACGTCGCGGCGATCTGTTCCGCGATGCCGGTGTTCAGGATTTATCTGGCTACCGCGCTGCCGTTGGACTGCGTTCGATGCCGCGTCTGTTGCTGGTGGTCGATGAGTTCCAGGAGCTTTTTACCGACGACGACAAGCTCGCGCAAGATGCCGCCCTGCTGCTCGATCGCCTGGTGCGGCAAGGCCGTGCGTTCGGCATGCACGTTTTGCTCGGCTCACAAACGTTGGGCGGGGCGTACAGTTTGGCCCGCAGCACGATCGGCCAAATGGCCGTGCGCATTGCATTGCAGTGCAGCGAATCGGACGCCAATCTGATTCTGAGTGAAGAAAACTCGGCCGCACGGCTGCTCTCCCGCCCCGGCGAAGCCATTTACAACGACGCCAACGGCCTGGTGGCGGGCAATCATCCGTTCCAAGTCGTCTGGCTGGCCGATGAACGGCGCGAAGACTACTTGAAAAACTTGCGCGTATTGGCCGACAAATCCGTCGATGAAGGCACGATCAACGTGCCAGCGCCACCGATTGTGTTCGAAGGCAATGTCCCATCTGATGTGACCCGCAATCGCACGCTGGCAGAGATGCTGCGGGCCGTAGACTGGCCGGTGCAATCGATGCCGATCCACGCCTGGCTCGGCGATGCCATTGCGATCAAAGATCCAACCGCCGCTGTGCTGCGTCCCCAAAGCGGCAGCAATCTATTGATCGTCGGCCAGCGCGAAGAAGCGGTTCTCGGCATACTCGCCGCCTCGATGGTTGGCTTGGCCGCACAACATCGTCCTACCGAGTCGACCGCGGTCGAATCGTCCACGTTCGGCGCCGGCAGTCCTGCGAAATTTTACGTACTCGAACACGATCGCCCAACGGACGTACCCTTAGTCGAGCAAATCGCCGATTTCCGCGGCGGCCTTGCGGCATTTTCCACGATCCTACCACACGAAATTCATGCCGGCGGCCGCCGCGATTTGCCAGCGATCGTGGCGGAAATCGCCCAGCAAGTCGAAGAGCGGCAAGCCAAACAGCAGCAGACCGATCCGGCACTTTACTTGTTCATCTGCGGTCTGGGACGCTTCCGCGACCTACGCCGCGACGACAGCGACATGGGATTCTCGTTTGGCAGCGACGAAAAACCGCCCAGCCCGACGAAAATGCTGTCCGCGATTCTGCGCGACGGCCCCGCGGTGGGCGTCTACACCATCGTTTGGTGCGATTCGCTCAACTCTGTCAATCGCGCGTTCGATCGCCAACTGTTGCGTGAGTTTGGCCATCGAGTGCTGTTCCAAATGAGCGCGGGAGACAGTAGCCACTTGGTCGACTCGCCGGTCGCCAGCCGGCTCGGCCCCCACGTGGCGTATTTCTATAACGAGGAAGAAGGCCGACTGGAAAAATTCCGCCCGTATGCCTGGCCGACGATGGATTGGCTCGCGGCCGTGCGAGAGCGATTTACACAGCGAAGTGCGGCGGAGGATGGCTGACGCCAAGGAGAAGCCGATGAATCCAGATTTTCCAATCCGGAGTATTGACGATATTCGAGAGATCCGGCGACGAATTTCTGCTCCATTCGGCCACGATCCCGTGAGGTTGGAACATCGCTCTATTGAATTGCAAAAGCTGCATCAGGACCGCTTGACTAGACTGCCCGACGCGAATTTTGAACTCAATCAAACTGCTGCCTGAACATTCAGCGATGTATTCATGTTTGCCGTCCTGAGTTTCGCAAGCTGGCAAACATTTCCGTTTGGAACGTTCGTCATTCTCGCTGCGCCGCGTGTGGTCGCGGTAACTTCGGTTGATTCTGGGTGGGCCAATTCGCGCTGAGTGGAGCCGTGAAGGTGACGGACTGGAGGCCGCCTGGGGGCGTGAATGAAATCTGGTGTGCGTGAAGGGCGATCGCCCGCCGCCGCACATCGTCAAACTGCTCGCCGAACGGCAGACGGCTGCCGTATTGGGCGTCGCCGAGCACCGGCCAACCGCGTGAGGCAGATTGCACGCGAATCTGGTGCATCCGGCCCGTTTCAGGTTCGATTTCGAGCAGGCAACCGTGCTGCGTGGTGTCGATCGTGCGGTATCGCAAAATCGCTTGCCGTCCCTCGGGATGATCTGCCTCGACAATTTCCACGCGGGCTTCATGTGGCACTTTGCGAAGCGCATCAGTCCACATTCCGTCGAAAGGATTCACGGCACCCTCCAACTCAGCCAAGTACGTTTTCCTGACTCGACGACGCTCGAATTGCTTCGACAATTTGCGCGCGGCTTTGATCGTTTTCGCAAAGACGATGACGCCTGAAACGGATCGATCGAGGCGGTGCGGAACGCCAAGATAAATTCGCTGCAGCGGCATTGCGCCTTGCGGCCGCTTGCTCTGTAGATACTCGCGCACGCACATTTCTAGCGACTCGATGCCCGCCGGCGCTTGCGTTGAAAGTCCTGCTGGCTTGTTGACGACGAGTAGATGATCGTCTTCGAAGAGGATGTCGAGCGGCGGCATGACGTTTGGCCGTGGGGCAAGTATCGTTGTCCGCCAGATATCAACGGTGGCAGGCAGTATTGTCTGCCCACCAAATCAGCCCAGGAATTCACCGTGGGCTTGGCCGGTGGCTCCTCACACTCCACCGTGAGGACGCAACTGGCGAGGGTTTGGCGATGCACGCAGCTCCGGCTGCACGCGTTTATTTCTTCTCGGCGGAGCGTGAAGAGTACGCTGCATTACACAGAGTTCACTGCACTACACCTTGCCAGCCGCGGGAACCTCAAAGCCCTTGCGGTATTCGCGCGTGCAAAGTTCGGTTGCCTTGGCATTGCCGGGAAAGGTTTCGGTTCTGGGATCAAACGTCAGGAATTCGCCGCATTGGAACGGTGAGTCGCCGTCGAGTTTCACGTTGTTTTGCAGCAGGTGCTCGATCGTGCGATCGAGCGTGTCTTGAGCAAGGTCGCCCAGTTTGGCCGCTTTCAATCGATCGAGCGCGCCGGCCGTCGCCATGGGCTGTCCCAGCCGATAGCTGATATTGCCCAGGTGGCAGAGGGCGCTGCTAAGGTGGCCGTCCAGAATATCGGCATTAAGATCTTCCTTCTTGCGAGTGCGAACGGCCTTGATGAAGTTGGCGTGGTGTTCTTCGTATCGCCCGCCGGCGAATTCCTTCTTACTGCCGTCTTTTAAAACCGCCTCACCGGTGGTATAGCCGGTAGTGACAAAGTATCCATCCGTTCCTTCGACATAGATGCCGACGCCGCCTGCTTCCTTGTAACCTTCGGTTTTCAATCCGCGGACTTCGAACACCAATGTCTTGGGGCCGTAGTCGAGCACGATGACTTGCGTATTTGGTGTTGTTCCGGCATCGGTGTAGCCGAACCGACCGCCATAGGATACGACACCGTGCGCCAGTGTATCGACCCCCAGCGCCCAGCGGCAGAGATCCATTTGATGGATGCCTTGATTCCCCAGGTCGCCGTTGCCAGTTTCCCATCTCCAGTGCCAGTCGTAATGCGGCGCCCAGCCTAACGCTTCAATTCCCTTGTAGGGCGATGTTTTCCGCGCAGGCGCCGGGCCGCACCAAATGTTGTAGTCGAGATGGTTGGGGATGTCATATTGCCCCACTGGACCGATCGAATTTCGAGGCTTGTAGCAGAAGCCGCGGGCGACCTTGACTTCGCCAATGCCGCCCTTGTGGATAAAGTCCATCGCATCACGGTTGGCTTTCATCGTGCGACATTGGGTGCCGGTTTGACAAATACGGTTGTATTTGCGGGCAGTCTCGACCATGCGGCGGCCTTCACTAACATTATGGCTGACCGGCTTTTCGATGTAGACATCTTTTCCCGCCTGCATCGCCCAGATCGACGCCAGCGCATGCCAGTGGTTGGGAATGGCCATCGATACGCAGTCGATCCCTTTGTTTTCGAGCATCTTGCGAATGTCTTGATAATACTTCGGCCTTTTGCCGGTGGCCCTCTCGACTTCATCGCAGCGAAGATTGCCGTATTTCTGATCGACATCGCAAATGGCGACGATATCGGCGTCGTCGCGCAGTTTCAGTAAATTGCCGATGTGGCCGGTTCCTTGTCCTCGAACCCCCACCACGCAGAAGCTCAATTTTTCGTTGCCGCCTTTAGGGGCTGACGACGACGAATTTTCCGCCGCGAATAAGCCACCGGCCGAACCGGAAGTGGCGGCTGCAGCAGCCAGCGCCGAAGTTTGCAAGAACTGACGACGTGAAAACTTATACATGTGAAACACTCCTTCCCGCGCAGAAAATGAAACCGACATATTTGAAAACGTTCATCAGAATAACCTGCATGGTGGGAGCCTGCGTGGCGATCGGGTCGCCAGGAATCGACGGCAAGCAGGCGGCAGGTTGTATTAGCATAGCCGACCGGGCGGCGGAATTCCACTAGACGATTCAGGATTCAGGATTCTGGGTTCGGGAGTTCAGAATTTCAGAAGCCTCTTTGATTTCGCCTCTGAATCCTGAGCCTTCACGCGTATCGACGCATGATTCGGTCCACAATTCGTGGAAACAGGCGACTGGACAGCACAAAGAATTTGCTCCGCAAGCCAGGAACCAGCTCCCAGCGGCGGCCGTGGCGGATGGCTTTGACAATGTTGTATGCAACGCGTTGGGCCGACATGGCACCATCGCGACTCCAAGGCACTGAGCCTTTTTGCTCCAATAAATTGTTCCAAAACTCAGTCCGCGTCGAGCCGGGGCTTACCAGCAGCACGTCAATCCCTAGCAGACGCAGTTCGGCCTGTAGGGTTTGCGACCATCCGCGCAGAGCGAATTTGCTTGCGCAATATTCGCTATCGTGCGGCGTCGCGCGGTGGCCGAGAATTGAGCCGATGTTGACGACGATCGGGTTTCGACCGGCTTGGAGTAGCGGTAATGCTATTCGAGTCAGTTCGACCGGCGCGAAAAAGTTGATTTCCATGATGCGGCGCATCCGCTCCTCGTCGGCATCGACAAATCGGCCGATTGCGCCGACACCGGCATTATTGATGAGAATATCGAGGCCGCCAAAGGCCGCTTGCGCTGCGTCGATCGCGGTCTGACGAATCGTAGGGCTTGTGACATCGCCCGCAACAATCTCGGCTTTCCCGCCCCATTGCACAATTTCCACGGCGACTTCGAGTAGCCGCTCTTCGCGGCGTGCGACAAGTACGACATGTGACCTTTTTCGGCCAAGCTCCAAGGCGATCTCTCGCCCAAGTCCACTGGAGGCTCCAGTGACAATCGCGCGGGCACCGGTGAGAGTTCGTGCCATTGTGGAGCTTTCGGGCCAAAATTTATTGAATCGTCGAGGCACTGAGCCGCAGAAGAGGAGATTCTAGAACAAAAAAGGCGTCTGCTCCAAAATCTTCGAGTCAGAAAAAGTACGAAAGGAAAAGGATAGAACTGGAAAATTGCCGGACGAACGGCGTCTTCTCCATACCTCCGTATCGCTGAAAGCTCAGTCGTGTCTGGTAAACGCCACTACGCCGTCGCCATTCAGCGCCGCATGGCCGTTTTCATTCACCTGCCCGTTCCCGTTGAAATGGGGCCGTACAATCGCAGATTCGTCGTGCAAGCGACCCAGATTTCGCTGTGAGATGCGGCAATGAACCACGACGCGCGAGTCGTGGTATCGCCGTGAAAGCACTTCTCCGTGAGCCGCCAGATACGACAGCAAGCGGCCATTTTCGACCCCCGTTTCCACATCTACGTCCAGAAAATTGTGGCTGAGTGCGCGGCTGACGGCATCCGTCAACTGATCCAGCCCGATCCGGCGACGGGCGCTAATCGGCACCGCGTTAGGGTAGCGGGCGCGGAGCGACTCGACTTGGCCGCGATCCTGGACAGCATCGATCTTGTTTATCGCAAGCAGCGTATCTTTGGCTTCAATGCCAAGTTCTTCAAGCACCCGGTAGACCGCGGAAATTTGTTCCACCGCAATCGGACTACTGGCATCGGCCACGTGCAGCAGCAGGTCGGCTTGACGAGCTTCTTCAAGCGTCGCCTTGAAGCTGGCGATCAAATCGTGCGGCAAGTTGCGAATAAAACCGACCGTGTCGCTCAAGAGCACCGGCCCCCAGCCGGGCAATTGCCAGCGGCGGGTCCGCGTATCGAGCGTGGCGAATAGCTTGTCTTCGGCCAATACGTGAGCGTCGGTAAGAGCATTCATGAGAGTGCTCTTGCCGGCGTTGGTGTAGCCGATGAGCGAAACGGTCATGCGATCGTTTCGCGCCTGTACTTGGCGTTCTTTGCGGCGGTGGATTTGCTTGAGTTCCAGGCTGAGGTCGTGGATCCGTTTTTCAACCAATCGGCGGTCGACTTCGAGTTGTTTCTCGCCAGGGCCGCGCATGCCGATGCCGTGCTTGATCCGTTCCAGATGTGTCCACATGCGTTTGAGCCGCGGCAACGAGTATTGCAATTGCGCAAGTTCGACCGCCAGACGCGCTTCGTACGTTTTCGCTCGCGTGGCGAAGATGTCGAGAATCAGTTCCGTACGGTCAAGAACTTTGAGACCAACGATTTTTTCGAGATTGCGGGTTTGGGCCGGGGTGAGATCGTTATCGAAGATCACCACGTCGGAGTCCGACGCGACCGCCAGTCGTTGCAATTCTTCGGCTTTGCCGCTGCCGAGGTAGGTGGTCACATCCGGCGCTTCGCGGCGCTGGGTAAGTGTTCCGACCACGCGGGCTCCGGCTGTTTCGGCCAAGCCTTCGAGTTCTTCCAGGGGATGCTCCTCGGTTGAGCGCCCGTTCATGAGGACGCCGACGAGAAACGCCGCTTCACGGTCGACACTGTCCGTGCGCTGTAGGTCTTTCACGCTCTATTATGCCTCCGGAGATCGTTGGAATTCCGCGAGGCGGCCATCAGCGGTTCGCACGGCGTGCGAATAGTTTGTTGCAATCGAGCCTCGCTTCGTAAGTCAATTTGGCAGATGCCACCGTTCAAGGGCAAACTTCGTACCGCACCTGCGATACTATTATTCTACATCGGCATGGCAGCCGACAAGAACGAATTCTTACTGCGTCCTTCCAAGTATGTGCGGAATTTCACGGAGTTCTCACGGAACCCCAACGATAGGGACCAGGGGGATAGCCGGTATTCATGCCATTCCGGGTGCTGGCGCTACCGGCTCGCCGGCTGGTTCGAGGACAACCGGTAAGCACGGTGGTTCGCTGCAACTTTCGACGAATCCATTCACTCCATGTCCCCTTCAAAAAGCTGGCAATAGCTTTCATACCGCCGGGCGTCCAACCAGCCGTCGGCCACCGCGTCTTTGACGGCGCAATCGGCCTCATGCCGGTGGGTGCAATTGGTGAATTGGCAATGGTTGATCAGCGGGCGGATGTCGCGAAAATAGCCGACGACCTCGGCAGGGATCACGTCCCAGAGTTGAAATTGCCGGATGCCCGGAGTATCGACGACGTATCCTTGGCCGCTTGCTAAGGGCAATAGCTGGGCGGCAGTCGTCGTGTGCTTGCCTTTCTGAGTTTCTTCGCTGACTTCCCTCACCCGCAGGCCGAGTCCAGGTTCGATGGCGTTGAGCAGCGACGATTTTCCCACGCCGCTTTGACCGACGACGACGCTCGCGTGCCCATGCAGGACTTTTCTGAGCGGTTCAATGCCAAATCCAGCCGTCGCGGATGCTAGCACCACGGTGTAACCCATGCGACTAAAAACGCCGACGAGCGGCATCAAATCCGCGCGGTCCACGAGATCGACTTTATTGATACAAACAATTGGACGCAGTCGACCTTTTTCGGCGCTGACCAAGTAGCGATCGATCAGGCCCGGCTTGATTCGAGGTTCCGCGGCGCTGGCGACGATCACGAGTTGATCGACGTTGGTAACGATGACATGCTGCCGATTTCGCACCGTTCGGCTGAGAACTGACCGCCGCGGCTCAATGCGTTCAATCATCCCCTCCGGCAATTCGCCGCCGAGAGTAACGGCGCCGATTGCCTTCAAGTCGGCAGCGCGAAACCAAACGACGTCGCCGGCGGCCACCACATGTCGCTGCTCGGTCGATAACGTTCTCAGTAGCCGTCGCGTGGCACAGCGAAAATACGTTCGCGTCTCGGTTTCCACGACACTGAGCAAGCCGTGTACGCTGAGCACTCGGCCGCGACGACAAGCGGAAAGATCAACCGCGGGAGAGACGGAAAACCCGGCTGCGTTGGACTCGATTTCGGCTCCAACCACGATCCGCCGCCGGGTCAATTCCCCTTTGCCGCTGATTCGCTCGCTGCGGACGGCGTCGTCCAGTTCATCGGTGTTGCCTCGATCGAAACGCCGAGTGAGATCCCCGCCACGCTGCCGAACGTTGCGGTTCTTGCGAAAGTCGGCCCGAATTTTACGCTTGTCCTTCGACATCAGCAGAGCGGCGAAGTCTAGGGAACACGGATGAAATCGGCCGAACTCGGATTAAGCCAGATCCAAATTCTATCTCATTTTAGCCGCGATCAATCGGTGTTCCCCAGCGACTCATCCATTTAGGTCGGCTTATTTGGGTCGCGAATCTGCCCGGCGTCGTTATTGAACACATCGTAACGGTGTTTGCCCTCGTCGGCAAATTTCAGCCCTGGTTTGGCCAAGCCAGCGGCTTCGAGCAGTGACCGCCCAAAAATTCGCTGCGGCGCGTTAACGGTGTCTTCTGGCGGCGGGCCGATCGCTCCTAGTTCGTTCGGAGAGTACGACACCTCGTAGTCGTGCTTGGCGACCGACAACGTATCGCCGGGCTGCAACAACTTTTCTTGGCAACGGATCCCGTTGACCTTTATGCCATTGCGGCTGCCGGCATCCCTGGCGTACCAATAGCCGTCATTCAGCGACAGTTGGCAATGATGGGCGGAAACATTGGCGAACCGCAGCACAATGTCACAGCTTTCGCGACGGCCTACGAGCAGGCTCTTCTTAAGGAGCGGGATCGGATCGCCGCCCCCGATGGGAAGCAATTCTCCAAACATGCAAATACCTCTCAGCTTTTGCGCGAGAAAAGCCCCTGTGCTGTTCCTCGCGTGCGGCACACGTTACGATGATAGACGACAGAAGAATGGCCCTGTGGAACCGCCTGATGTACCTCGTGGGGCAGACATTCCTGCCTGCCAATGAGATCAGGAAAGCTCGTACCAGGGTAAGCAGGAATGTCTACTCCACGGCGCGTGAAGAGGTTTGGCACGGATGGAAAAATGGAATGGAATCCGAATCGGTCTTAAATTCGTACCGAGAACCGCACCACGTCGCTTCCTTTAAATCTATTCACACCCCCCGGCGGCGGTCAACGCAAATGGTGATTTTTGGCGAAAAAATGAAGGAGGATGCTGCGGAAGAGGCGATAAAATCGGCTGACGCGGAAGTTTTGGGGTTCAGGGTTCAGGATTCAGGGCGGGTGGCGGAAGTCGGCAGTCAGAAATCGCCCGAAGCGGAAAACGGGAGAATCGGAGAATGGGCGATTTGCGCACCCAAGCATCTCTCTACCCCCCGTTCTCCCCTGCTCCCATTCCACGCCTGGCGCGCTGCGAGTCTGCGTTATCACGCTTACAATTTCTACTTACGGCAAAAGTTTCACGCCCGAGTTCAGAAGGTGAGCATTGATGCGGGTTTCACCTGCCCGAACGTCGATGGCACGGTCGCCAAAGGAGGCTGCACATTTTGCGACAATCGCAGCTTCAGCCCCAGCCGGCGCTCGCCACGGATGTCTCCTAAGGACGTACAGGGGCAGATTTCTGAGGGCATTCGGCGGCTGAAATGGCGATACGACTGCGACCAATTTATTGCCTACTTTCAGCCGGCGACAAACACCTACGCCCCGGTCGAAAAGCTTCGACCGCTCTATCAGGCGGCAATCGAGCATCCGAAAGTCGTCGGACTGGCGGTTGGTACGCGGCCTGATTGCGTGCCGGACGATGTCCTCGACCTGCTCGAAGAACTCGCCGGGCAAACGTACTTGTCGGTCGAATACGGCCTGCAAACGATTCACAATCGCTCGCTCGACTGGATGAACCGCGGTCATCACCACGACTCAATGCTCGACGCGGTCGCGCGCAGCCGCGGACGAGGATTTGAGATTTGCGCGCATGTCATCCTTGGCCTGCCCGGCGAAACCCACGACGATATGCTCGCGACCGCCCGCGAGGTGGCACGCCTGCGGCTCGATTCGGTCAAACTGCACAACTTGTACGTCGTGAAAGATACGCCGCTGGCCGAGCAACTCGACCGCGGCGAAGTCCGTATGCTGGAGCGGGGCGAGTACATCCAAGTCCTCGTCGATTTCCTGGAACTTCTGCCGCCGGAAATGATCGTCGAACGCATCAGCGGCGACGCCCCGCCCGATTATTTCGTCGCACCGACGTGGTGCCTTGATAAGCCGGCAATTCGCGCGGCGCTCGATCGCGAACTGGCGCGCCGTGATACGTGGCAGGGAAAGAAATCTCAAAGCGCATGAAACCCGCCCTTATCATTCGCCATGTCCCGCACGAAGGCCCCGGCACGATCGGCGACGCGCTCGACCGCCGCGAAGTGCCATACAAAATGCTCGACGCCTTTCACGAGCGGCGGCCAACGTTCGACGCGAGCCAATACAGCGGCCTCGTCGTCATGGGCGGGCCGATGAACGTCGATGAGACCGACGCGTTTCCGTTTCTGGCCGATGAAGTGAAGTGGATTCAAACGGCGATCGAACGAAAAATGCCGGTGCTCGGCGTCTGCCTCGGTTCGCAGTTGCTCGCCAAAGCCCTCGGCTCGCGCGTTTACAAAAACCGAATCAAAGAAATCGGCTGGTACGATTTGGAACTGCTCCCTGCCGCAGCCGACGATCCACTGTTTCGCGGTATCGCTTCGCCGATGACCGTTTTCCACTGGCACGGCGACACGTTCGATTTGCCGAGTGGCGCCGTGCAACTTTCTCGCAGTCCGCAATGTGAAAACCAGGCATTCCGCTACGGGTCGAACGCCTTCGGCCTGCAATTCCACCTGGAAGTGACAAAGACCATTGTCGACGAATGGCTCTGCGAAACCGGCAACTGCTGCGAACTTGGCGGCCTCGATTACATCGACCCGGTCGCGATCCAAAATCAAACCCCGCTGCAGCTTCCCAATATGGCGGCGGTCGGAGATAAAGTGTTCGATCGCTTCGCGGAACTTTGCAAACTCCCGAGGTGAACATCGAACCTGTGATTCGCGCAAATAGACTCTAAGAACAACAAAGCGGATTCGTTCAGATTCTATAGCGCCAATTCGTGGCCAAGTCGGCGTGTTGTCCCTTATTATTGGTTCATCGAAGCAAGAGTCTTCATGCCTGAGTTCGTCACCGTCGCGAAAGTCGGCTCCATCCCCGAAGGCCAAGGCATCACCGTCCCCGTCGGCGAGCGGCTCGTGGCCGTGTTCAATTCCGGCGGCCAGTTCATGGCCATTGATGACACATGTCCGCACATGGGGGCATCGCTGGGAGCAGGGGATGTTTACGACGGCATTGTAACCTGCCCCTGGCACGCCTGGCGGTTCAAGACCTGCGATGGCACTTGGTGTGACAGCCCGAAGATCAAGATCGACAGCTTCGAGGTCCGCGTCGAAGGAGACGAGATTCAAGTGGCGACCGAGCCGCGGCCGAGGAAGTAGCTAAATTTTGAACTTCCCGCCCGGCTGCAATACTTCCGGCGTTGCCGAAGTTTGCGAGCGAACCATTTCGGCCCATTTGCCGGCGTCTTGCGCAATCGGCGGCCACGTGTTGTAGTGGCATGGCGCGACGCGTTTCGGATTGAGCAACTTCACTGCTTCGATCGAATCTTCCGGCCCCATCGTAAACAGGTCGCCAATCGGCAGAATTGCCAGGTCGAGGCCGTCGCGGCCATAATGCTGCATGTCGGTGAACAGCGCTGTATCGCCGGCGATGTAGATCTTCGCGTCCGAAAGCGTCAACAGGAATCCCGCTGGGTTGCCGCCGTACGTGCCGTCGGGCAAGACGGAACTATGATAGGCAATCGTCAGCTTCAAGCGGCCGAAGGGCAGGTTCGTTGCACCGCCGAGATTCATGCCGACACAGTTGCCGACGGCTTGCTTGCCGAGCCACTCAGAGATTTCAAAGTTGCTGGCCACCGTCGCACCCGTGCGCTTGGCGATCTTCACCGCATCGGCAATGTGATCGAAATGGCCATGCGTAATCAAGATGAAATCGGCGGCGACATCACCCGATTTGACCGGCGCAGTAGGCGAATCATCCAAAAACGGATCGACGAGAATCGTGTGTTTGCCGGTCGCGATCGACCAGCACGAATGGCCAAGCCAGGTGAGTTCAGACATGGGACGGTTCAGGGTTCAAGATCATGTACTCCGCGCAATCATTTTGCAAGTGGTTCAGCCATCGGCAGTTGCATCGCCAAGCCGTGTGTAGTCTTTGATTTTGCAAGTGTCAAGGGTACTCACGGATCGTCGCTGAGAATCAGGAAGCCTTACGCCAATTGCCACACGTTGTCATTCCCATTGAGATTACCAGACGCTCGACCGGCAACTTTCGGTCGTCGTGTCGTTCCATCGGTTTAACGGTCGGCTGCAAAGCGAGGCCGGTCAACAGCACGCCCACGGCCGGCAGCATTGGGTAGACTGTTTCGCCCCGCGGTAAACTCCCATCGATGATTATTGTCGGACTGCATCGTCGCCAGTCTGATGGGCGATTTCTGCCTTATTGCGACGAAGGGCGCCGAGCATCGTCCGAATGTCGCCGGCACCCTTGATGGCAACATACAACGTAATCAGCGAGTACCAAAGCACGCAGGCCGCGGTTAGACCGAACCAAAACCAGTGCGCGGTCATGATGATCTCTCCTCAAGGTTGGGATTTCGAACCACCTGCGGTTTGATAAGCGAGCCAACCACCATCGCCAAGGCGGCCAGCGCGTAGGTTGCAATGCCGGAATAGTACGGGCCGATCGACTTGGCGATGGATTCGGAGCGCGGCAGTTGTTCAAGAATCAGGTATGCGATCGGCAATGCCGCGCCGACGACAATGGCGGCGGCAGCACCCCAGTTATTCGCATGCTTCCAATAGCAGCAGGCGATCAAGAGCACCGTCATGCTCGACAAATAGATCGTGGCAGTGACTCCCAGATACGTCCACAAGTCTCCCTTGAGTGGATACCAAAGGCCGTAGATGAGGAGGAAAATTCCGATCGCGATCACGATGGCACGATTTACCAACAGCCCGAACTTTTCCGACCAGGCTTGCCGCCGGCGCAATGGGGCCAGGATATCGTTATAGATGACGCTCCCCCACGTCAACATGTACGACGAGTCGGTGGACATATCTGCTGCCAGCATGGCGGCGATGAGCAAGCCGCACATGCCGGTCGGAAGTGCCACCGCCAAAAACTTCGGCATCGCATACAGGGTATTGCCGCCGATCGTCTCGCTGCTCAAGGTTGCCAATGCGGCGATTCCCCAGACGCCGGGAAGTATGAAGCGACAGACGAAGAAGCAGCTGGTATGGGAATAGATGCGGCGGCCGGTGCGGCTATCTTTGGCGGCCAACACGCGTTGAATGTTCGTCTGCCAGGTGAGCATGGCCGCCAAGGCTACCAAGGCATTAAATATGACATAGGCCACGCCCATCTTCTCGTTGATGAACGGATTGAATCCGCCGGGACCATAGCGATCGGACACCGCTGTCACCAGTGCATCCCACCCGACATTCGCCAGGATGAGGACTGTGACTGCCAACATTCCCACGCTCATGACCACAAATTGCAGGTAGTCTGTCACGAGTACCGATAGCATCCCGCCCAGCACTGTATAGACCGCGACACCCAACAGCAGCACGGTCATGGTGATTTCGAGATAGCCGACATTCAGGCCGCAGGCGAAAACGAGGAACTCGCCTCCCGTCCGTAGAAAGACCCCCATATTCAACACCCCGCCCAAGACAATCACGACCCCCGAGGCCCAACGAATCCGCATCCCAAATCGATTCTCAAATAATTCAGGGATGGTCATCACTCCCGCGGCACGCAAAGGCTCAATGCAAAACCCAGTGACTCCGACAACAAACATCGCCAGCGCCATGAGAATTCCCGGAGTGGCGCCGGCAAATCCCATTTCGAAGCCGTTTTGAGCCGTGTACATGCAGGTCACCACGCCGAACTCCGTGGCTGCCAGCGAAGCAATTCCTAAGTGCAAGTTCATCTCTCGGCCCGCGACAAGGAAATCTTCGACCTTGCCGACGTACTTCCGTACCGCCAATCCGGCAATCATCGTGGCGAGCAGATAAACGCCGACGATCGGGCCATCGATCAGCCAGTTAAAGTTCATCGATGATCTGTCTCCACATTTCGAGAATCGCTGATATGCAAACACCGTCCGACCATTTGAAACTATCCTCAATCAAGTCGAGCCGTACAAGTGATTCGCCGACAAAAAGTTGAATTACCCAACCATGAGGCTGCACCCATTCCAAGGCCAGACGATCCGCCAATCCCGGCGAATACGGCGACCATTACGACCAGAACCGCCGTTGGCCACCATGAATGACACGATCGACTGCGTCAATTTTAACGCTCGCTGCAAGGTGGCGTCCGGCCGCTGCTTGCGGCAATCGATCGCGAATCGATGGTGAGGAGCCGACTAAATTGAGCTACCACCTCCCTTTAGGCTAAAATGGGACGCATGCAGACCTTTGACACGCTCCGACAGCAACTCCTTTCGCTCGATGCCGGATCCGAGCAATACGCGACGCATTTCGTCGAAACCGTGCTGGCCGTCGCCCACCAACTGGACGCCAGCGACGTGCATTTCTTGCCGACCGGCGATGGCCTCAGCCTATCGGCCCGCATCGACGGCGTCCTGCAACCCGTCGGCCAATTCCCCACCGGTAAAGTGAGCGACGTCGTCGCCCGATTGAAAGTGCGGGCCGACTTGCTCACCTATCGTACGGATCTGCCGCAAGAAGGGCGTGTTCGCGGCGAAATGCTCTCCGGCGAAATCCGCGTCAGCACCTTTCCCACGCTCCACGGCGAGAAAGCCGTGATCCGGCTGTTTGCCGCCGAAACAAAGTTCCAGTTCGTCGAGCATCTCGGATTGCCGTCGTCGATCGAATCTCGGCTGGCGAAACTCTCGGTAGGACGCCTCTCCGCGGTTCGTGCTCAAGCTGCTCGCGGTTGCCGCTGGCGAGGTCGCGATGGGCGTTTTTCGCGGTCGGCGTCATGGTGCGATTTTCAAAAAAATTTTTTGCGTGGAAAAGAAGCAGCGGGAGAAGTGCGACTTTTCTCGAGCGCCGTGAAGGTTTTCGCGGCATTCATTTCCGGTTCATTTCCGGGGGGGTGCGCAAAAAACTGGCAGGCGGAAGCGAAATGGATCGGGAATTTACGAGTGTTTTTGAAGTTTGAGGGGTGGCGAGGGTCGATGGAAAATAAGGGGGTGGCGGCTGGCTTCTGGCTGCTGGATGTTTTTTGAATCGTGCGGGCGTCCAGCGGCGAAATCATGCAAAAGCGCGGGGCGGATATGGGGGAAGCCGTCGAGTGGATAAGCCCTGAGCGAACTGCGACACGGCGGGGCGGTGGCCGTGGGTAGCGGCGGAGTGAATTGTCAATGATCGTCGGCCACCGCATGCCGTTCGGTACGGCGGGCCGCGCCAGCGATCGTGCTGGCCTGTCCATGTTATCGCATGTATAGGTACCTGTCAAGAGGTGTGAGATATAACATTAGGATCAGGGCTGCCGGGCGGGGATCGGACCACGAAAGCACGGAATCACGACAGAATTCAGAGACCGCTTGCCCGGTGGCCCGTGATTTTCCAAGGTCGGTTCGCGGGAGGGTGATTTCGGAGATATGATCCCTGGCCTGCGTGGCCTCCTGGCCCAAGCTACCCCCGCACCCTTGCCGCCGCTGTCCGCAAGTCCTGGGCTATCGCAGTCCTCCAATCATTCAGCCCGCCCCAAAGTCTGATCTTGTTGAACTGAATCCGCTCGTTCCGCACGCCGCCAAAGAGCATTGCGCCCAACCGCCCGTTGCCGACGGTCAACGCCTCAGTGGCTCAGTACTTTGGGTTGACTGGCTGCCGGCATCAAAGTGCGAGGCTTCAGTTGCCACGGCAGTCAAGGGCAACGCAAGAACGATACTTGTAAGGAGTGCCTTTCATGGTTTCGGCCAGACTTTGATCTCGCCGGTGACAGGGGTTTTAAACGGGCCGGGAAATGGATTTGTCGCATCTTGCTTTTGTCCAAAGTAGTCGGTGTCGATTTTTAGTGGTGAATCGTCGGGATTGGTGAATCCCTGATTCGGGACGACTGCTTTGCCCAGCAGTTCGGTCGTCACGAGCTGACGTTTCGTTTCCACGGCCCAGTTGGGGTCGGTCTTGAGTTGCAGATACCAGCCGTCGTCTTTTTGAGTAAGTCGCGCACCGATGTCGAAGTCGGATTTGACGACCGAGTTGGTTTCAAATCTCGAAGGCGTTCCGCCTTTGGCGAACAAGTTGCCTTCCATCAAGCAGGGCCAGTCCGGGCCGGCCTGGTTGTATCCACCCAGGTTAGCACCGCGGGCGAGAATGTTGTTGTACCAGCGAGCATCGCCCACCGGACAGTTATGCAAGCCGATGGTTTCGGTGCTGTGAGCCTTCATAAACGGTGTACGACGGCTATCAGGAATAATATGTAGCTCGCCGGCGACAAGGTTGTGAGCGAAAGCGGCTCCCTCGGAGTTGGTGAGGTAGGCGCCGGGTGAGAGAAAGAGGTTGTTGGCCACAAGAAACGGGCCGTGGTCCACCTCGGTAAACAGGTCGTGGCCCTGATTGTCGTGAAACAGATTGTGCGTGATCTGGGTGCCTTGCGCCATCCAATCGAGCCACAGTCCGCCCACGTGACCGTTGTGATGGATGTGATTGTTGGTAATGACGACATCGATGGCACCGTGAAATTTAATGCCCGCCATTTCGGCGCCTCCCCAGATGCCCTGCATGTTGCAGTCATGGATGTCGTTGCCCTCGACGCGGCTGAACGCGCAGCCCAGACTGCCGACGATGCCAACCTCGCCGCAGTGGTGGATATGGTTATTGCGAACGACGTGCGAGCCGATCATGTCCCTGGACCAGCCATCTTCATTCAGCGCGTCCTCAATCGTGAGGTAGTAACCTTCGGTGGTGCCACGCGCGCCGTCCCATTGGTCTGAATACTTGCCCAACGCAACGCCACCGCAGCGGGAATAGCAGATTTCGTTGTCCTCGATGATCCAACCCTTGCACCAATAGGCGGTGATGAGTCCGACCTGCCCCATGGTGGGAGCCGCCCAATTGGTGGCTGCATTGCGCAACTCGAATCCGCGAATGGTGATGTAGTCGATGTTGGTCTTTTCCGGGGTGAACACGGTCGGGCGAATACACACTTCAACGGCGCCCTCATTGGGATCGACTCCGGGGAACTGTGCGTAAATCGTGGTGTTTTTGTTGGCCGCATTAGAGCCTGATCGAGAGTCGTCGGGGATTGGCTCATTTTGTGGCCCGGCACCATCTTGAGAAGGTCGGGGAGCAAAATGTGCATGTTCCCCTCTCCGTGGCCGGTTCTCGGATAGGCTCTTTGTCTCGGCCTTTGCTGCCGGGAGAGACTTGAAGACCAAATAGAGATTCTTCACGACTTGAGTCGATTGGAATGCGGCCGTGAAGTCCTGCCACTTCTGCCAATCGCCCGTCGGCTGAACCTCACAGATTCCCAGCAGCGGACCGTCGAAACGGCCGTCGCGAAGTTCGATCACACCACCCGCATTGGAATTCGCGGCCGCGCGAATGGTAACTTTGCTGGTCTCGGCCCCGAAGTCCACACCGTCGTATCGCAACCAATCGCCTTGAGAAATGAATCCGACGCATTCGCCCCCCTCGGAACACAGGGCGTTCCGCGTGCCCTTGCGTTGCGTCGCCTTGCTCGCGGTTACCGCGATGCCCGTTTCCGGCTTGATGGTAACGATGTTCATCAAATACAGCGGACCATCGGCGGCGACGCCATCCACCGTCGCGAACCACATCGGGTTTTCCCCCGCAGGCTTCATCACGGCATCGAGATTGGGGGCTTCGGCCAGCCACTTGCCGCTCCGATACACATTGCCGCGGTGGTGGCCGCGTCCCTGGTCACTAAACCAATCGCCGTGGACCTTTTCGGCATAGGGGTTGAAGGCGCCGAAATAGGAATTCGGCAGGACCAGTTTCCAAGTGTCGCCGCTGACTTTTTCCCAAGTCTTGAATGAATCCGAACCGGTGATAACGACCTGCTCGCCGTCTGCGGCCCGATAGGTGATGCGCTGGCTGGGAGACGTGCCGCCGCGCGGAGGATCGACCCGCTCGCGGTAAACTCCGGCGTGAACGGTGATCGTGTCGCCGGGCTGCGCTTGTTGCGCCGCCGCGGAAATAGTCTTGAAGGGCTTCTCCGCGGAACCCATCGCGAAGTCGTGGCCGTCGGTCGCGACGTGGATTTCACGGGCGACGGAAACGCTTCCCGCCAGGACGACCATCAGCGACAGAATGCGGAACGAATGCGAGATGTCCATAAACATCCAGGGAACTCCGGTAGAGGAATTTTGGGAGGCGACGCAAAGCGAGCGACTTGACCAGCAATGCGGGGAATGTAGTAGCAGGGTGGGCTTTCGAGTGCGCCCGAATCCTCGGGCGGGGTGGGAAAGTGTATCTTGCACGATCCCTCACTTGCTGTCAAATTGCAAACTTGCCCATGGCAGTGCTTTTCATTTCCACGCAAAAAATATTTGAAAATCACGCCACGACGCCCACCGCGAATCACGCGGCAATCCAGGCGGTTGCAGGTACACTTCATCTCGCCCTTCGCTAGAACGTAGGTTACTCCCCGCCGCTTGACGCACGTCGAATTGCTGGTAGGATACTTCAGTACAGTCATCGTAAGCACGGATATACAGAAAGGCCAAGCAACCAAGCAGTCAGGCCCGTATCAACATCAAGCCTGCGGCCAATGCCATCCGATCATCGGCAACTCCTCGCCGCGCGCTGGTGGGTGTTGGGTTCGTTGTTCGCCGAAAGCTGGTGCGAACCATCACCTTTGACAAGACATGCATCCAACGACAGGCATCGATGCATTGGATGACGAAGCCAACGTGTCTCGACTTCTCCTTCCAACCGCGATGTTCGCAAGTTGTGCGATGCCATGCACCGGTCGGGTGCCCTCGTCAGCGATGCGCCGGCCGGCGCTTCAACATCCGGCCGCGCGAATCATCGCCGACAAATCCGCCGTCGCGGACTTGAACCTTGCCGCGGACGACGACCGTGGATGGTCGGCCTTCAATCGCGAAGCCCTCGAATCCGCTGTAATCGACGTTCATGTGTTGCGTCTTCGCGGAGATTTGGCCGCGGTAGGTCGGATCGTAAATGACCAAGTCGGCATCGCTCCCCGGTAGTATTGCGCCCTTCCGTGGAAACAGGCCAAAGATCTTCGCGGCGTTCGTGCTGGCCGTCGCCACGAACGTCGCCAGATCGAGCTTGCCGCGGCACACGCCGTAGGTGTACAGCAGGTTGACGCGATCTTCGACACTCGGAATGCCGTTGGGGATTTTGGTGAAATCGCCGCGTCCCATGTCCTTCTGGCCGTGGTAGTCGAACGGGGCGTGGTCGGTGGCGACCGTGCTGATGAGGCCCGTTTGCAAGCCGTTCCAAAGCGCCGGCTGATTGCATTGATCGCGCAGCGGCGGCGACATCACATATTTGGCCCCCTCGAAATCGGGCAACTCGGCATGGGTCTTGTCGAGGATCAGATAGGGGATGACCGTTTCGACCCACATTTGCACGCCGCGATTGCGCGCAGCTTCAGCCACGCGCAGGGCGTCGTTGCAGGAAGTATGAACCACGTAGACGCGAGCGCCGGTAAGCCCCGCGAAAGTTGCCAGATGATGTACGCCTTCCGCTTCGACGCGCGTCGGCCGCGACGGTTCGTGCCACTCGGGGCCGGTCTTGCCTGCGGCGAGCAATTGGTGTTGGAGCTGAGCCACGAGCTGGGCGTTTTCGCAGTGGGCAGTGACGATCACGCCCAGGTTCTTGGCGAGTTCAAGCGTACGATACAACTCGGTGTCATCGATGCCAAATGCCCCTTGGTAAGCCAAGAAAATCTTGAACGACGTCGTGCCGTCTTCGACAATGGTTCGCAGTTGGTCCGGCGTCTTGTCGTCGAACCGAGTGACACCCATGTGAAACGCATAGTCGCAGGCCGATTGTCCCGCGGCTTTCGATTTCCAAAGTTCATACGCATCCAGTGGATCGTCGCCGCGAGCCGGGCAGACCATTTCGATGAGCGTCGTCGTGCCGCCGACCAACGCGGCGCGACTGGCCGTTGCGTAGGTGTCCTTCGCCAAAGTGCCCATAAAGGGCAGATAGATGTGGACGTGCGGATCGATAAAGCCGGGGAAGACGTACTTGCCGTCGGCGTCGATCACTTCGGCCTGAGGGGGAACTGGCAAATTCCGGCCGATCGTGGAAATCGACTCTCCTGCGCACCAGATGTCAGCCACGCCATCGGCCGTCGCGGTGATGATTCGACCATTTTTGATGAGCAGAGGCATGGCACCAAGATCCAGCAGCACTCCCCGGGTTTTTCAAATTGCTTGAACAGCACCGCCTCGAGCGGCCCTTGCCGCATTGAGCCGGCCAACCGCTGCGCCTGGCGGGAGAGTCCAAGTGATACCCGTAATCGTATGGTAAACAGATTCCCGCTGCCAACCACATATGCTCGGTCGGGCGACCGTCATTCGCGGCCGTTTGGCATTTCCTCTCCCGTTGCAGCGCAAGGGGCATCGCGCCTCCGAGCTTCTTTCATCGGCGAGCGATGCTGGCGACCAAACCCAGCGAAATCAGATGCGCGATCAGGCCGGAGCCGCCGTAGCTGACCAGCGGGAGTGACAGGCCGGTGATCGGGAGCAGACCAGCCAGCATACCCGTATTCACGAGAACTTCCGTGGCAAATAACGCAGCAACACCGACAGCGACCAACCGACCGAATGGCTCGTCGCTGACGGCGGCAATGCCAACGCAACCGTGAATCAGCAAACCAAAAAGTAGTAGCAGAACTCCACAGCCAAGCAGGCCGAACCGTTCGCCGAGCACGCAGAAAACCGAATCCGTAAAAGGTTCTGGCACGCGACAAGGAGGAAAATCATCATCGCTGGCGATCGCAAATAGACTTCCGCAAAATCCACCCGCAGCGAACATGCGTTTCGCTTGGTCGAGGTGAAATCCGTCGGCCGTGGGCTTGTCGTGCGGGCCATTTTGCTCCCCTAAGGCGGTAATCCGCGATCGTTGCTCGCGGCTCATCTGGCTCCAGAGCAGCGGAACGAGCAACAGGCCGGCGGCCGTCAGTCGAAACAAATCTCGCTGGCGAGCGCCGGCGGCAAACAACATGGCGAACATGACCGGTAAAAAAACGAGCGACGTTCCTAAGTCGGGCTCTGGCAAGATGAGCAACATCGGCACGATGGCCATCGCCAGCGGAGGAAGCAGTATCGAGAAGCCAGCGCTCAAATCGCGGTGCATTGCATAACGTGCAAGTGCCAAAATATAGGCGAGCTTCGCGAATTCCGAAGGCTGCAAACCAACGCTGCCGAAGCGAATCCAGCGATGCGCGCCGTTGACCGGTGGAAACACATACACTGCGATCAACGCGGCAATCGCAACCAAGAGAATCGTCGCGCTCCAGCGCGCAATGCAACGGTAACCGATCGCAACGACGCTTCCGGCCAGGAACAGCCCCAATGCCATCCATACCAGTTGCTGCGGCAGCAATCGGCCGGAGCTTTCGGTGATTTGCTCACTGCGATGGAGCACCGCGATGCCACTGGCCATGATGGCAGCGCCCGGCAGCACGATTGACAGAGGGAATGGGCGAGAAAACAACGAGCCATCCATGGCGACCGTTCGGGTTGGTGCTGACAAACGGGCTGGGCAGTATATCCAGTAAATACAATGCAAGACGATCCGAACTGGATGGAAAAGCACAGAAATCTGGCCGAAAAATCGTTAAAATTACAGACACGACAGCATCTTGTGTCAGAATGCGCAATCGGAAAAACTTTCCCAAACTACTTGATTTACGTGCTAGGATTTGTATGTTTTGGGGGTGAGAGCCCGCGCATAGCCCAAGGTCGTTCGTCTTTACACGTTCAGGGAGTCAAGCCAAATGGTCAGGAATTTGAAGTTTGTGTTGGCCGCGGTCGTAGGAATTGCCGTTGCGGCCTGCGATGTCAACCGAGCCGACGCCTTCTGGGGGCGTCACGGAAGTTGGGGTTCCAGCGGCGGAAGCTGGGGATCGAGTGGTGGAAGCTGGGGATCTTGGGGTTCCAGCGGCGGAAGTTGGGGACATCATCGTTGGCATAGCAGCGGCGGAAGCTGGGGCTCTAGCGGTGGTAGCTGGGGTTCCTCGGGTGGAAGCTCCGGCGGATACGCTGTGTACTACGGCAGCAGCGGCGGCTCGAGCGGCGGAAGTTGGGGTTCCAGCGGCGGAAGCTCGGGGGGTACCGTGATCTATGACGGCCCTGCGCATGCCGCACCGGCCGCACCGGCCGCACCGACCCCGGCTCCTGGCACTACGGCACCCGTTCCTGGGGCTGCGCCGAGCGGCGACACGCCACCGGCTCCGATGCCAGGTTCCGTGTATCGTCGTTTGGGCGGCGATCATCTTGCGATGATTAGCGTGAATGTGCCGGGCGACGCAAAAGTCTTCGTCAACGGCGCTGCCACCACCAGCACCGGCGCGGAGCGACAATTTGTCAGCCGCGGCCTGTCCACGGGCAATCGGTACACTTATGAAGTGCGCGCCGAAATGCAACGCAATGGCGAAACCGTGACTGAAACCAAGAGCATCACATTGGGCATGGGCGAACAAGCACACTTGGCTTTCAACTTCAACACCGCAGCACCGGTGGCGAAGGGTGAAAAGGCCAAGACCAAGCTGACCCTGCGAGTTCCGGCCGATGCGAAGGTTTTTCTCTCGGGCCGGGAAACCAGCTCGACGGGCGAAGTACGTGAATTCACAACGTCGAAACTAGCTCCTGGCGCCGAGTGGAACGACTACACCGTGCGAGTCGTGGCCAACCTCGACGGCCGGGAAGTGACCAAGGAAGAAACTCTTACGCTAATCGGCGGCGAAGACCGCGAGCTAAACATGGATTTCGGCTCGACGGAAATCGCACAAACGGCAGCGGTGACTCGCTGAACGTGGCTCGCGGAGCGTAACTTCCTCGACTTTTGACAACAGAGCCTGCGCCCTCGCACGGTGAAAATCGTGCGAGGGCGATTTTGTTTCATGCGAGCGCGGCTTGCGTGCTTCGATTGCTCGTTACTTTCGTCACAATCGAAGACTTTCTTGCACAGCTCGCATTTTATCGCGGTGCATTCCGATGAACTATCGTAATGGACATTTCTGCTAAGCATTCGTCGAGCGCAGAGCCTAGCTACCACCGTTTGGCGACCTTTTGGCGCGTACTTCTGACGGCGGCACTGCTGTTTCATTTGACGGCCGTCGTCGTGGCACCGATGGCCTTGCCGCCTTCGAGCGAATTTGTGCAGGAAATCCGTCAGCCTTTCAGCGACTACTTAAACCTCGCATACCTCGATCACGGCTATCGCTTTTTTGCGCCATCTCCCGGACCGAGCCACTTGGTTCGTTACGAACTCGAGCTGCCTGACGGAGAAACTCGGAAAGGTGTTTTCCCCGACTTGGCCCACCAATGGCCACGGCAAATCTATCACCGCCATTTCATGCTGAGCTCGAAGCTGTTCGACTACATGACGCCGCCGCAGTTGCCGGCCGATGCGCCTGCTGAAATGCGTCAGCGTTGGCAATCGGTTCGAGAAGTTTTCAAGGTGGTGACTCGATCCTATGCTCAACATCTGATGTATGTTACCGGGGCCGATAAAGTCAAGCTGGAATTCGTGCAGCACAATCTTCCTTCACCGCAAGACGTTCTTGCCGGTATAAAGCTTTCCGATCCGAAACTGTATCAGGTGCTGTGGACAGGCACATTCGAGCGAGATCAATCGTGAATCTTGTGACAGGCTATTTTCGCGAATTGCGGCAAGGCGCTTGGGATGGTTGGAACCGGTTTTGGTTTTCGCCCAGCGATCCCGCGACGCTCGGTCTGCTGCGAATTCTGGCTGGCGCGATGCTGTTTTACACCCATTTGGTGTGGACCCTCGGGCTGGAAGACTTCTTCGGCAATAGCCATCCATGGTTGACCCGTGAAGCCATTTCGGCGCTGCCGGGCCACGCGACGACCAAATGGAGCTATTTCTACCTTATTGACTCGCCAGCAATGTTGTGGTGCGTTCATATTGCAGCGTTGATCGTCTTTGCGCTGCTGACGATTGGGTTGTGGAGCCGCGTCATGTCGATCTTGGCGTTCATCGCGAGCGTCTCGTATATCCACCGCGCATCGCTCGCTCAATTTGGCCTGGACGACACGAACGTCATGCTGGCGATGTATCTGATGGTTGGTCCCAGCGGGGCCGCTTACTCGGTGGATCGCTGGCTCAAGCGGCGTCGCAAGCACCGTGAATTGGCAATAGAAACCAGCATTGGCGCAAATCTCGCCGTTCGATTGATTCAAGTCCACATGTGCGTCGTCTATCTGTTTTCGGGCATTGGAAAGCTTGTGGGCGACCCGTGGTGGGATGGTACGGCGATCTGGGGAGCCGTGGCAAACCTCGAATATCAGTCGGTCGACATGACATGGTTGGGGCGTCATCCGTGGATCATGGCGATTCTTACGCACGTCACCGTGTTCTGGGAAACGTTCTATTGCGCTCTGATCTGGCCGCGACTGGCGCGGCCAATCATGCTGGCCATTGCCGTGGCCTTGCATTTGAGTATTGGCGCCTTTCTTGGCATGTGGACATTTGGGCTGGCGATGCTCATTGGCAATGCAGCATTCATTTCGCCGTGGGTCGTACGGCGCGTGATCGAAGGGAAGTCGCACGCATCTAGTGGCTTGATGCAGCTAGCCGGAACCACAAAGGAGACCCACGATCAAGCACCTAAGCGGCAGAAAAACTTGGAACGCGCCGGGCGATAACTCCGAATACTGGCTACGCTTCGTCCGCTCAATTCCTGCGGCCGGCAATGCATCAGGGGTGTTGCCAAAATGCAACATCGGACTGAGGGATAAAAATTCTCAAGTTGTCCATCGCGCCGCATTTGACTCTCGGCCATTTGTACTACAGAGTTGAGTAAACCCTGTCAGTCCGTATCTTGTCATGGATGGTTAGCAACGCGAATCGACGCATCAATGTTTTGATGCCAGGCGCGTCAACCTTCCTCACTGCATCGCACACCGTTCGGCCGGTTCGTGCGACGCATCCAAGTTTGTCATCGATAGATTGGAGACCCCACTTGAATACAATTCACACTCTGTCATATCGGCGCGGCGCCACGCTAATGCTGGCGGCATTTTTAATGATCGTCCTGATGGCCATGGTGGCTTTTGGCGTCGATTGCGGCTATATGCTGCTCGTACGAACGCAACTGCAAGTGGCTGCAGATTCCTCGGCGCTGGCCGCGGCCCAAGTAATCGGCTCGCCCCTGACCGATCCTACGACTAAAGCGAAGGAGTACGCCGGCTATCACTGTGCTGGCGGGCGACCAATTCAACTCAACAACGCGGACGTGGAATATGGAACCTGGGACGCCACGTCGCGACAATTTGAGCCATCGGCCGCGTTGGGCAATGCCATTCGCATTACCACTCGGCTCGACGCCAATCACGGCGGTCAGGCGCCCACGTTCTTCGGCCGCGTGCTTGGTCTGAACGGATTCGATGCCCAAGCTCAAGCGATTGCGATGGGCAATCCCCGCGATATTTGCTTCGTCGTTGATCTCTCTGGTTCGATGAACGACGACACGACGCGCGGCTGGTCCGACAACGGCAACCCCAGCGGCCAATACGGCAGCACCGAAAAATCGATGATGGAGCAGGTGTTCAGCGATTTTGGCTTCGGAGCTTATCCGGGCACTGTCGAATCCGTCGGCGAACCGCTGGGCGTAAACTCATATAGCAAACTGATTGCCAGTAGCGGGCCGCTCACCAAGTCGCAAGTAACCGTCAAGATTGGCGGCATTTCAGTGACCGTTCCCATACCCAGCGCCTATCGCATCAAGAAGAGCGACTCGAGTGCCACGAAAAAGAAAAAGGCCTACAGTTGGTTGATGGACGTGCAAATTCCAGGCATCATGCCCAATGCCAAGCCAGCACCCAATAGCGGAAGTAGCTCGAGTTACTCCTACTGGAAAAGCTATCTCGACGAGGTTGTGAACCGAAATTCAACCATCGGCTATCGCTCCTACGTCAACTTCATGATGCTAAACGGTCGCGACGGCAAGCCCGACGGCTCGATGCTCACGCCATTGTCGGCAAATAGCTCGGACTGCCCGATGCACAGCGAAAGCACCGCGGGCGGCACGTTCAACTTTCCACCCTCGGAGCAACCGACCCATGCGGCTCGGAGATCGGTCATTGCCGCACTGCAGGAAGTACTGAAGAGGAATTCAACGATTCCCGACGCTGCACAGCGCGATTGGGTTTCGATTGTGACGTTTGACAAAGACACTACGCCGTCGAACCTTACACCGCTGGTTCCGCTAACGAGCAGCTACACTGCCGCGATGCAGGCCTGCACGACAATGCAAGCCGTCGCCGAAGGGAGTGCCAGCACCGCTACCGAAACGGGGCTCATCGCAGGGTACAATCACATCAAGCCGAAGAGCCAAGGAGGCCAAGGCCGCGAGAATACCCAAAAAGTGGTGGTGTTGCTGACCGACGGGATGCCGAACCTGAAAACGAGCAGCGGCAGCACGATTTCCAGCTATCGCAGCAGTAATCCGAGCGGCAACTATTACGGCGGCAGCAGCAACTACAATCAGGACGCCGCATTAATGCAAGCCGACACCATGAATTCAGGGCGTTGGAAGATGTATCCAGTGCCGCTTGGCCTGGCCGCCGACTCCGACTTCATGGATCGCATGGCCCGGATGGGAGGCACCGCCAACGACAATGGTGAAAGCCCGCACAGCAGCGGCGACCCCAGCGAGTACGAAAACGAATTGTCGGCGATCTTCAAGAAGATCGTGGATAATCCGCAAGTGCGAATGGTGCAATAACGGAAGCAGGGTGGAGAACGCTCGGTTCTCCGCCCAGTAGAAAGCGGCGGATCGGACGCAGCGCCGATCCTGATCGCGAACACATTCGCACGCCGACGAATTCATTCCATCACAAACTTGCGGCAACAGAATCCCTCCGCAAATCCGCTTGGCGAGTTGCATTCGATGCCTCGCAGCCGCATTAGCGCCTGGAAGGCATCGGCGGTAAACCACGGCTTTTGCAATTGCGAGGGAAAATACTGCATTAAGTGTTCGCATTTCCGGCGGCAGAGATCTTCACTAACTCGGACAAAACAATTGGGTTGACCTAGATCGCCTTCGTACTTGGGAATCTCATATTCCAAGATCAAGTGATCTCGAAAGGAGTTCCAGGTCAGTTCGGCCAGCAGACGATGATCTTGGTGTCGATCTTCCAGGCGATGGGTAAAAATCAGGTCGGGCGACGCTTCGTTTTGAAGCCGACGAAATTGTTCTTTAATTTCCATTCCGAGGAATGGAAAGCAAGTATCGGTGAACGCAAGCAGTTCGATTCGCATGGACGCGGCCGACGCAAGCAATGCTTCCGCGCTCGCACGGGCTTCATCGGCACGCTGGCCTGTTGCGCCAAAGACGACCCACTGGACGTGGAGGTCTGGTCGTTCGGCCAGTAACTTCATCAATGCGCCGCCGCAACCGATTTCGAGATCGTCGCTGTGTGCGCCGAGGCAGAGAATCGTGCGTATTTTATCGAACCGCAATGCTTGCATAAGAAAGATTTCCTACCGCAACAGATTCCTCGCCAGCGGCGGAATATTCGATTTTTCTGCAGTTAAAGCGTTCGATGTCGGCAAGTGCTTCCAGACTTCCCACGGCGTATCGCCGCGGGCAACCATGTCTTCGAACCGCTGCTTGTCTTTGTAGGTGTCCATACAACTCCAAAAGCCATCGTACTTCATGCCGTAGAGTTCACCCGCGGTTATCAGACGTTGAAAAGGTTGCAGTACCAAATCGTCGCCGTCGTCAAGGTGGTCGAAGATGCGCTGACTGAGCACAAAGAATCCGCCGTTCATCCAAATATCTGAGTCGCTGATTTGCTGCACATCGGTCACTGCGCCGTCATCGCCGAATTGCACCGAATGCCAACTTTGTTGCGGCCGTACGGCAAGAAACGCGGCCGTCGCCTGCCGGTCTTGAAAGTAGTGAATCATGCGCGGCAGCGGCAGGTCCGAGAGGCCGTCAGTGTAGTTCGCCAGAAATACATCATCGTTCGTCAGATGACGCCGAACCGCCAATAGCCGCTGGCCGATGTTTGCATCGACGCCGGTATCGACAAAGGTGATCTTCCAATCGTGAATATCGCTGTGCAACAAGTTGACTTTGCGGCCATCCATCACAAAATCGTTCGACGTACATTCGTTATAATTCAAGAAATACTGTTTGATCGCCTCCCCTTGCCAACCAAGGCAAAGAATGAAATCTTTGTGGCCGTAATGGGCGTAATATTTCATCACTTGCCACAGCACGGGGCGCGAGCCGATTTGGACGAGCGGCTTGGGGGTGTTTTCGGAATACTCTCGCAGCCTCATGCCAAGGCCGCCGCAGAAGAGAACAACTTTCATAGTGTGGTACTCGTACCCTATAACCAGAGATTTGAGAATTCAACTTGGAATGGATCGTCCACTGGAAGCACTGGAAGCAAGGGGCTGAAAATGACCATCTTGCTCTGCCCACAAACGATCGCACAGCCGCCCCTCCGGCCGCTGAACATCGGCATCGACAATTGCCATATCTTTTCTTACATCGCGAAGCAGACGGCAGCCGACCGATAAGCCCATCGGCAGCATTTTTTCCGCTCGCGCGACCTCAGCATTTTCAATAAGACCATAACTGGCGAATCCACCTAGCCCATCGAGAATTTCGCCGGCTTTGAGATCGCGCTTGGCTGTGGCGATCACTTCGCAGACGGGTGCGCCGCGAGGCGTAATTGCCGCACCGCCGAATAGGGCCAATTGCGCGGCCGTCAAAGGAGCTTCCAAATGCGGCAAAACGTGCGGAGAATAAAACACGTACAAGGGGCCGTCGCCCATTTTCAAATAGCGCATGTAGTGTTGCTTCGACGGCTGATCGTTGTATCCTACCACGAACACGCCGCTGCCTGGTTCGGCGCCCAGCGCATAATCAACAAGTGGCTGTGCGAGCAGTTGCGCTGGCGAGAAATGCTTCACGATGTCCTTCACATGCAAACATTTCGGCCCCAGCATGCCGCGCTGGCCAACCCTGAAGCCTGTGGCGTTAGCTACCAAACAGGCTTCCAAGTTAAGCTTGGTTCCATCGGCGTACGAGGCGACCATCTTGGGGTTCTGCTTGGTCCGCTCGGCAAATCCCTGCTGCGTTGCCGCCGTCCGATATCGATCCAAAAACCCCTTGACGTTTCCCGCCAACACCGGGCGGTAGCCGATCGATTGCACATGCCGCAGCAGACGAAACGCGATGGCCGGTTCGTCTCCGTCGGCATTAGAAATGCAGACTCCCGCAGTGTCGGCGCGAACTTTGAGGATCGGACCAATCGTGGCATCCAATTCGGCGTTCATCAACACCACGTGCTTGCGCTGAGCGAATGCCTCCAAAACGGTGTGCGCGCCAGATTCAACCTGCCCGGTGGCTTCGATGACGACATCGATACCCGCGGCACGGCAGAGTAGCATTGGATCTGAGGTTACAACTTGCCGATTGGCCGCCACGGAGTTGTCCAACTCCGTTTGATTGGTCGCCACCACCGGCGGATCGAGTCCTGTATCCGACCAGGCCCGACATGCTGTATCCACATTGCGGCTCGCGATTGCCGATAGCCGCATGCCGACAAGCGGCGTGCCCAATTGCAGTATGATTCCGCGACCCATGAAGCCGGCTCCGATCAAACCGATGCGAATCGGTCGACCTGCGGCCTCACGCTGCGCCAGAACTTGATCGAGAATCATCATATCCATTCGCTCGCCACCGCCGCGGTTCCATTACCACACTTGCAACTCTGGGATTGGAGTTACAAGCCGCCCTCCCCACTCGCGAACATAAGCAAGTTGCCCGGCGATCTCGTCTTTCAAATTCCACGGCAGAATCAAGACGAAATCCGGCCGGGTTTCGGAGATACGCTGCGGAGCAAAAATCGGAATTCGTGAGCCGGGCAGAAACTTGCCCTGCTTGTATGGATTGCGATCGACCGTGTAGCTCAACAAGTCTCGCCCGATGCCGCAGTAATTCAGCAGAGTGTTTCCTTTACCTGGAGCGCCATAACCCGCCACAGAATGGCCTGCGCGACGGGCGTTGATCAAGAAGTCCAGGAGCCGACGCTTGACTTCGGCTGTTTTTTCCGCGAACCCGCGGTAACCAGCCAGTTCGTACAGCCCCGCCCGGCGCTCGTAATCGGCCACTTGGCTGACATTCGCATGGATGGCCAACCTCGAATTCTCTCGGTGCTTGACATAGAACCGCAGCGAGCCGCCATGCGTGGAAATCTCATCCACGTCAAATATTGTCAGTCCGTGCGAAGCCAGCACTCGCTCGAACGCGAGTAACGTGAAATAGCAAAAATGTTCGTGATAGATGGTATCAAACTGATTACCCTCGATCAGTCGCAACAGGTGTTGCACTTCTATCACTGCAACCCCGTCGGCGGCAAGCAATAATTTCATACCGCGGACGAAATCGTTCAAGTCCGGCACATGGGCGAGAACATTGTTCGCCAGCAGTAGATCGGCGCGGCGGCCTTGCGCAACCAAATCGCGCGCCGTTTGCTCGCCAAAAAACTTGTCGAGCGTCGGAACGCCGTTCCGTTGCGCCACTTGCGCTATGTTTGCGGCAGGTTCGACTCCCAAACATGGAATGCCGCGCTCGACGAAATTCCGCAGCAGATACCCGTCATTGCTGGCCAGTTCGACGACCCAGCTCAGCGGTGTGATGCGAAAGCGTTTGATTAGCGATTCGGTATTTCGCCGCGCATGGTCCAAATAGCTCTCGGAATACGAGGAAAAGTAGGCGTAATGGCTGAAGATCGCTTCGCCGTTCACGTACTCCGGCACTTGCGCCAGTAGGCAGTTTTCACAGACAAAGACTGTTAGCGGATAAACCGGTTCAGTGACCGCAAGCTGCTCGGCCGACAAATAGCTCTCACAGAGCGGCGTCGTACCCAAGTCAACCAGCACGTGCCGTAGCGTCATTCCACAGGCACGGCAACCCTCTGACACGGAATTCGTGCTGGACGCAATCGAAGCATCCGCGCATCGCGAATGCAAGCAGGCATCTTGATCAACGATGGTGTTCATTGTGAACGATCGGTTGGCGTGGCTGTTGCGGAACTCGCCGCGCGCTGTGGAACCGCACTCTCGGCTGCCCCTGGGGTAGAATAAAGCGGCCACGACCGGTCGGAATCCGAAATCATCGTTACCGCCAGTGGCCAGCGAATGTTGAACGATGGATCGTCGTGGCGGATGCCGGCGGCAAACTCCGGCGCATGAGAAGTGGACATCTGATAAAATAATTCTGTGCCATCCACCAACGTCTGATAGCCCTGAGCGCAACCGGGTGGTACATACAGCATCCGGCGATTTTCCGCCGTCAGTTCAACGCCTAACCAGCTTCCACGCGAGCTTGCATCCATTCGGATATCGGCGACCGCGACATAGGCGGCACCCCGGGTGCAACGCACCAACTTCGCTTCTTCGCGCGGCGGAAGCTGGTAGTGAAGCCCACGCAGTGTTCCTCGCCGTTCGGTCCAGGCAATGTTCGTCTGGGCCAAATCGATCGCCAAACCCGCGCGCGCAAATTCTTCGCGACACCAAGCCCGCGCAAAAAATCCACGCTGGTCGATCTGTGGCTCTAGATCGATCACCAATGCGCCGGCAATATTGGTAGAGGTGAATTTCATGAAGGCCCCCAAGCATTCGGCCACCAATCAAGCTGGTGTGTTGAACGGCATCTCGATCCGATTTGAACTGCGAGGACGCAATCCAGAATCGACCGTGTCGGTTTCCATCAGCCGCTTCAGAACGATCAAACGGACATACCGCCCAGTGGCAATATCATCCGCCTTGAGCGGCACCTGGCGGAACGCGTCGAACAGTTGCTGTACTCCCTGGCGAACGTTCCATCGTGGGCGGAATGCCGGTACACAGCGCAGCAATTTATCGCAATCGACTCGATAGCAACGCGCATCGGGGCCGCCGCCGTCGGCATATTCCAATCGGCTGCCTGGAACTGTTTGACGAACGATTTCCGCCAAATCTCGGATGCGATGATTCTCTTCCGTCCGTCCCACATTAAACGCCTGATTGTGAATCGCGGAGCGCGGGGCCGCCAACACGGCGATAAACGCCCGGCAAATATCCTCGACATGGACCACCGGACGCCAAGGAGTGCCATCGCTTTTGATCAATATCCGACCGGTCACCACCGCGCAGGCCACCAAATCGTTGATGACCAAGTCGAGCCGCAACCTGGGCGAAAGGCCGTAAGCCGTGGCATTCCGCAAGAATGTCGGACTGAAATCGTCGGCGGCTAATTCAGCAAGATCTCGGTCGGCCAGCACTTTGCTCTTGGCGTAAGCCGTCACTGGACGAAGCGAAGCCTCTTCCGTGAGAAGTTCGTCTCCAGACGCGCCGTACGAGCTACACGAACTGGAGACGACAAATCGTTCGACGCCGGAATGGCGAGCTAATCGAGCGAGACGGACGGTGGCGTGGTAGTTGATATCGTAGGTCAAGCTGGCGTCGATCGCTCCCAGCGGGTCGTTCGATAGCGCCGCCAAATGGCAAATGGCGTCGAATCCAACCAGGTCGGCCGCTTCGATGTCGCGCACGTCGCACATGATCTGTTCAACTGTCGGAGGCGCAGGGCCAAACAAGCAATTGGCAAACAGACCGGTATCCAGCCCGACCACCTCGTGTCCTTCATGCAACAGCATCGGAACCAGTACGCTACCGATATAGCCGTTCGCTCCTGTAACCAATACTCGCATGATAAGCCTCGCTCACGCAGTTTGATGCATAATTCTGCAAGATGAATCAATAACGGCTCGCTGGTCATCAACTCACAACGACCGAATCGTTCGACCAATGGACATCGTTCTCATGATGAATTGCCGCGACACGACCAGCCGAAGTTTGCCGCGGCGATTCAACACCAAGCGATTGCATCTCGTCGGAGTCGCCGATCTCTGCCAATTGCTGATCGGTTGCTTTCAAGTATCCGTCCGAGATCCCTACGTCGCGTATCGTGTTCACGACGATGCGCTTCCACTTGCTCACCTGAAAAGCATATCGCAGCAACACGCCGAAGCAACGAATGCGTTGCCAGTTACTGATCGATGCCGGTGGAATGATGCAGAGGAATCCCCAGGTTGACCGCAGTTGCCGTGGTAATCGCAAAGGGCAACGGATCCGCCCAGGGTTAACGAGTTCTCGCTGCGCGCTCGCGGAAGGGAGCAGCGAGTATTGCTCGGCATGACGGCGAACATAGAATAATACATCGGGAATCTCGTGAAACTTCCCGCGTAGCGCCATTTCGGCGAGAAACACCTTCTCAGCTCCGCAATAGTTCCGCAGGATGCCTGTTGAGCGAACGGCATCGCTGCGCATCAGCCCATAGGGTTCCAAACACCACACCGTGTGCAGCAAAATGCCCCCAAAGCGCTGGTAAGCCAGCGGCGAATCTAATCGGCGTTGATCCGCGTCGGTCGTCGAACTTAACTGCGGCTGAACCGACGAATTGCCGGATCGTGGTCGCCAGGCCGTAGGGTCGCTGGGCAGCAATTCCCCTTGTGAATCAATGACCGCCAACCGCGGATAAGTAAGGACGACGGACGGGTCGCTCTCCATGGGTTCCAGGCAACACTCCAGCAGCGTCGGCAGACAAATGTCGTCGTGGGCTTGCCACCTGAAAAACTCGCCACGCGCCAACTCGAAGGTCCGAGCATAGTTCCAGGCGACTCCGCGATTGGTTTCGTCGCGATAATATCGAATGCGGGCGTCGCGCGAGGCGTACCACCGGCAGATTTCCGCCGTGCCATCGGTCGAGGCGTTGTCGGAAACGACAACTTCAAAATCGGTGAACGTCTGTGCCAGCAGCGATTGAATCGCGCTGGCCAGATATTTCTCGCCGTTGTAAACCGGCAATCCGATACTAACTTTTGGCGTCTGGCCCTTCATATGCTTTTTTGCCCTTTCCGATTTGCAGGTGATTCTCGTTGGCAACCGACCGCGAGTCGGCCACTTAGCGCAATCGCATCTCTATCCATACCGAAGTTCATCCATCGCTGAACACGGTGGATCGACACTCTCGCGCCACAGCCCCATTGTTTGCAATCCTAACAAGACCAAATAACATGGATTCAGCAACACATAACGTTTCCACAATCGCCGCGGCTCCTGCACGAGGCGATACATCCATTCTAATCCCCATTGTTGTAACAGCGGTGGTGCTTGCGAAAGAATTCCTGCATGAAAGTTAAATGCTGCGCCGACCGCCAACAGCGGCATCTGGAGCAAATCGCGCATCTCGAACACAAATACTTCTTGCCGCGGACAGCCGAGGCCCACGAACGCGAGCTTTGCACCGCTGATACGAATTTCATTGACGATTTCGTCGCGCTCCGCTGCGGACAGCCGCCGAAATGCCGATGGCTTGCGACCGGCAATCTTCAGCAGCGGAAATCGCTCGGTCAGTTTTTCTTCCAGCGCTCGAATGACTGTTGGCGTTGAGCCAAACAAGAAAATTGGCAAGCCATCGACCGCGGCACGCGCGCATACTTTCTGCATCAATGTCGGCCCGTAAACGCGATCGGGCAACCTCGTTCGATGGAGCCAGGCGAGCGCCCAGCGCACCGGTTGGCCGTCGGGAACAAGGAGATCGACGCTGTTGAGCCGGTGCCGATGGAAGCGATCGAGCACACCGGTCATCACGCCGTGAACTGCGAGGGCCGACACAGTAAGCGGCCGGCCTTCGTGCGCGGCATTGGCCACACGGTCTACCACGGCGTCGTAATCGACGGCATCGATGTTGACTCCTAGCACGCTGTACTTGCCAAGCTCGATCATGGTACTGCCGCCTCCAACCACCGCGCCGCGTTGAATTCGTACATCTCGCGCAAGATCCGTGGCACATCGTAGGTGAGCTGCCATGCCGGATAATGCCGCTGGAACTTGGCGATGTCACTAATCCACCATACATGGTCGCCCGTGCGGTTTTGTTCGCGATAAGTCCACGCCAACGGCTCGCCGGTGATCTGTTCACAAAGCTCGATGGCTTCGAGCATCGAGCAATTGCTGAATCGGCCACCGCCAATGTTGTAAACTTCGCCACAGCGCGGATTACGAAAGAAATGATCGAATGCGCGGACAAGGTCGGCGCTGTGGATGTTGTCGCGTACTTGTTTGCCGGCATAGCCGAACACCGTGTACGGCAATCCTGCGGCGGCGCACTTCATCAGATACGCCAAAAACCCGTGCAGTTGCGCCCCGCTGTGATTCGGCCCGGTCAAACAGCCGCCGCGGAAACAAGCGGTTTTCAGGCCAAAGTAGCGGCCATATTCTTGAACGAGGACATCGGCGGCCACTTTCGACGCGCCGAACAAACTATGTAGCGACTGGTCGATCGACATTTCTTCCGGTATTCCGAACATCCAGCCGTGGTTGGGGTCGATCTCCCAGCGCGTCTCCAGTTCGACCAACGGCAGCCGATTGGGTGCGTCGCCGTAGACTTTGTTGGTCGAAGTGAAGATAAACACCGCATCTTGCGCATGCTGCCGCGTTGCTTCCAGCACGTTCGACGTGCCGACGGCATTGACAGTGAAATCCGTGGCTGGCTCGTTCGCGGCCCAATCGTGGGAGGGCTGTGCGGCCGCATGGATCACCAGCACGATTTGATTTCCGTAGCGGCGAAAGATTCGTTGTATCGCTGCCGCATCGCGAATATCAGCATCGAGATGGCGATAGCGGACGCCTAAGTCTGCTTCGAGTTGCGCCCGCTGCCAACAGGTCGATGCTTCTGCGCCAAACAGATGCCGACGAAGATCGTTATCGATGCCGACGATGTCAAGTCCTTGGTTCGCGAAGTAACGGCTCGATGCGGAACCGACGAGGCCTGCGGAACCAGTGATGATGGCGACAGACATGCAGAGACTTGGGTTAAGGGTTTGAGGTTCTGGGATCACAAAGCGATGGTTTGCCGATGAGTCATTGAGCTTTCGATGCCAAGCTCGCCAAGCCTCTCCGCAGGAATTGCCAGCACATTGCCAAATTCGTCGGCGCTGGCCGCCGAGCGCAACCGGCCATTCTGATCCATGCGGAAAAGGCGATAATTCAGTTCAGTCAGTGCCGTGCAGCCGCCATTGGCCGCCAAGCTCAACCGCTCGGCGGCTTCGGGATTGACCTCAAACAGCAGCAATGGTCGATATTGGGCGAGCAATTTTTGCCCGCCGCGGAAGACCAATTCCTCAGCTCCTTCGACGTCGAGCTTGACACAATCGACGCGATCTAGCTTCAGTTCTTCGAAAGTGGTATCGAGCGTGGTCGTGCTGACTTCCTCGTACATCACCTCGCTAGCGCCACCGAGAGAAAACGAATTCTCTTGCTCATGGTGATGATAAAATCTCGCCCTTCCGCAACGATCCGAGATGGCCTGTTGTCGCAGGTTCACATGATTTACACAGTTCAGGCGAATCGACTGGTCTAATGCAGCGAAGCATGTCGCACCAGGTTCAAACGCCACCACGTGACCGGTCGGGCCGACCAAGTGTGCCGCGGTCAAGGTAAACACACCTGTGTTCGCGCCGCCGTCGATAAATGTCATGCCAGGCTGCAAAAACCGCTCGAGCAATTTCACTTCGGGTTCATAATCTTCGCGGAACAGGTAGGGCGAAGTACAACCTCCGCCACGCCATTTGGGAGGCAAATACAAACGAAATTTCCAGCGACGAAACTTTGCCCGCGCTGGCAATCCCAACAAGCAATGTGCCGACCATACGGCGACCCGCCAAAGTACGACGGCCCGATTTCGACGGTAGCCTGGATGCAGCCGAAGCTCACGAAACTTCGATGTCAGATGCTTGAATTTCACGTCAAAGCCTCCGAACCGCAAATGGGTTCACATTCTGGTGCGGAAAGCAATGGATCGGGCGATTCCACGTCTCGCCAGCGACAATTATCAGCCGCTTGAACGCTGCGACCGTTCGCTGCTTCGAGAAACACGCGTTCCATTCGTTCCAAGTGCTTTTCCAGGGTAAAGTCGCGCAAAAACTTGCTTCGCCCGACGTTGCCGAGCCGCCGGCGCAATTCGGCGGAGGTCTGCAATTGCTCCAGCGAATCGGCAATGGCCTCGATGTCGTGCGGCGCGACCAAATAGCCGGTGATTCCGTCGTCAACCATCTCGACAATGCCACGCCATCGTGTAGACACGACCGGTAGTTCAAAGGACATCGCTTCGAGCAGCACGATCGGAAACGATTCCAATTCATAAAAGCTGGGAAGGCAAAATACGTCGGCCCGCGACAACGCTTCCCATTTGGCATTTCCTCTCAGTTCGCCTGGAAAGTGAGCGACGTGTTCGAGATCATATTCGCGGAGCCTACCCCTCACGGTCGATTCAAAATCTGTCGATTGAAACTGTCCGATCGCGTACAATTCAAACGGCACACCGCGACACTTCATTCGTCTACATGCGTCGATCAGTACGAGTAACCCTTTCGATTCACACAGGATGCCCATGAATAGTATTCGCAACGAGGGTGAGTCGGCCTTTTTCGCTGCAAATCGCGGATACTCATCGGCAATGCCGTTCGGGACGATGTACAGGCGCTTGGCCTGAAGCGTGCGGCCGTCGTCTGGCGAGCTATGCGACAAGCGAATCGCCGCATCCGCGTTGAACAATGCTCGACGATACAACCATTTCATCGGCTGCGATAATGTCGGGTACACATCGGCCGCGCCGCCAGCGTGAAAATGCAAGATCGTGCGTTGAAACATCCACCGTACGCAAATCAAGATGACCAAATCGCGATACAGCGGTACACGGTTCGGCCCTGCCGGCGGGTAATACAGCACTTTCACGCCATGAATCACGCGGTGATAAACGATCCTTGCTACCACGCTGAACAAGTGCAGTACCTTGCCGATACGAAACTTGCCGACTTCGTCGATGGAACCGGAAAATGCCATGCGCACATGAAAGATGCGTACATGCGCAAACTGCCGTTCTAGTAGCCGCTCAATCATGAGCGCCTGCCCGTGGTACGGTGGCGGCGTTTGGCCGACGACCAGCACTTTTACATCGTGAGACATTTTCGGTAGACCTCAATCGTCTGATCGGCAATATGACTCCACGAGAACCGACCGGCTGCGCCTCGGGATTTGTCGGCCAACGCCGCGCGAGCCACCGGTGATTCGATCAGCTTGACCAATTGCGAATTTAAAGCGCATTGATCGCCGGCGGCGACCGTTTCGACGCCAAAATCGGCTTCGTAATGGATGGGCGTGGAAATTCCGCGAGTCGTTAACACTGGCAGTCCATTGATGATCGCCGCAAGCACACTGCCGCGATTTTCGGCAGCTCCCAGCGTAAATGGAAACACGGCCAGATCAGACACCTGCAGTAGTTGCGCGACCCGCTCCGACGTTTCTGCGCGAGCCAGGCTGGCCCAACCATCGCGGGCGGCTTGGTCGAGCTTCGCCAACATCTCGCGTTCGTACGAGGACATCCCGTGAAGTTGTGTTCCAACGGTACTAATCACCAGCACTTTGGCGTTCAGCTTACGCCGACGGCAAGACTCGATCGCCGACAACAACGAATGCAGGCCCTTGTCCGGCCGGACTTCGCCGAAATAGGCCGCCACGATGTCATTCCCGGCAAAGCCATACTCCCACCGCAATTGCTCGCGCGTCGATCGATCCAGATTAACTGCTTCGACATTGGAGGCAATTGGAATCATCACCGATCGCCGCGCCGAAAATGGAGCCCATCGGCTCGCCAGCTCTCGATCGCGCCGATGCACAAAGACGAGGGCGGTATTTGTCCACAACATCGGCAACGCCCGCAACTTCCATCGCATCCGATGTTCGTGAAACCCATGCATCGTGACGACCAGTGGAAACTGTCGTTTCAAGGTGCGAAAGATGGCTGGCAACAGGTTGATCATCGGCCGCCGCTCGTAGCCGGTCAGCGATGGATACTGCAAATGCACGATCGTTCCTGGCCCCAGTTGATCGGCAATTTGTAAAACCGGACGCGCATCGGCAAGGGTCCAATGGCGAGCGAGGCGATGCACCGCGATGCCATCGATCTCTTCTTCCGGCGGCGCACCTGGAATGAATTTTGTCAACACATTCACTTCGACGCCGCGCGCCGCCAAAGCGCTCGCCAGCTTGGCGCTGTAATCCCCAATCCCACAGATTCCCGGCGGGAACACGTCGGAAATCAGCAGCACTTTCATGTTGTTGGCCGCGCAAATCATCGTGGCAACATTTTCATCCCAAATGGGTGGCCGCCGCGGAAGACCGTTCCGCGAAGCTCTCCTGCGAGCTTGCTCTTTCCGCACGGCGAAAACCAAGTGTCACAAACGTATATTCCAGTCCATAGGCGTCCCAGCGAACGACGCGATCTTCGCACTTCAGTGCGAGCGGGCCGATCAAATCCAAGTCGTATTCAGCGGCTATTTCAACGGCCGCCACCAGTTCGGCTTGCGTGAAGACGTGAATGGGCATGCCAAACGCGATCTTGCCACGCGTGTCGATTGGATCTTGCCAGTAGTCGGTCGACACGATCAGAGTGCCGCCAGTTTTCAATAGCCGCGACATTTCGGCGAAGAACGACTGCAAATCGACGCCGTGTTCCACGACACTCAGGCACGCGATCGCGTGAAACGATTCATCCGCAAAGCGAGTGCGAGTAATATCGCCAGGTTCGTAACGTATTGGGCCGCGGTAGATCACCCGCGGGAACACCAAATTGACGCCGACCAGTCGTCGATAGCCACAGGCATAGAGAGCTGGCAAGAAGGCAGAATACAATTCCGCTCCAGCATCGAGGACGGCCGCATCGGGCGACGTCGCCGCCCAGACTTCCGCCAGCGCGATGAGAGTGTCCCAATTCTTTGGGCCATCGTGGTGCAGCGGCAAGCCGGCGATTTTCAACCGCTCGCGAGCGGCGACCCATTGGCGCTGTCTGTGCAGCACGCCCGTCGTTTCATCCCATGTCGGTAGCGTTGCCGGAGGAAACTTCGTTCGGTATTTTACTTTCATATACGCGCGGAAAACGACTTCGGGCCGCAGCGCAACATCGCGGCTGCGACGTAATACGCCGCGAGCAAGTCGATGCAACTGTTTGGTCATCGTGTTTATCATGCTTCACCGCCATGCAGGGCAGCTTGTGCGTAGGCGCTATCGTCAACAAACGCCAACATCGATAAGCCCGAGAGCGCCAGTAGCGGCACAAAACCTGGATTGGCAAATGCCGATTCCAACATGCCGTGCAGCAAGCCAAATGCAAGTAGCACGCCGATGAATCCAAAACAAGCGCGCGGCGAAATCGCTTGCCGCCGCGCCGACAAGCAAAACCCGATAATCACGACGGCTACCCATAATCCAGTGCCGATCAGTCCGATGCCCAAGATCAAGTCCAAGTAGGTCGAATGCGCCACGGAAATTGCCCACGATTGCGATTCGGAAATCTCGTCGATGTGGTTTGACGTCCAAAAACAGTTAAAACCGTATCCTTGCAGTGGACGCTGCCAAATCGACTCCGATAACTCTTCCCACAGAGGCACGCGGCCGGTAAGGGAAGCGACTTGATCGTCGTCTGCCCGCCCGAGCGTGACGGCGTCGAAGACGCGCTCCGTCACTGTCGGGCCCAGGATTAGTAGTCCAGCGCAAACCACCCACACGGCGGCCAGCGCAGAGACGATTCTAGTTCTCGGCGAACTAGCGAGGAACCAAAATGCAGCTTCAGCGCCCATGAGAGCCGCCAGTGGCGTGCGCGATTTTGTCAGCCACAAGCCGCCCAGTCCCACGATCGCAAGTGCAGCCAGTGCGACCCTCCAGCGTGAAGACTGCCGCAACAATTCCAAAGCAGCAATGACCAGTACGGCGCAATTCATCCCCTGATTGTTCGGGTGTAGTGTGCCGGCAAATCGATAATCGCCGCGCCAGGGATGCCACGTGCCCAGTCCAATTTCAACCAGCCCACCCAGTATCAAGTACGATGTTGAGCCGACCAAAGCAACCACCGCCAATTCGCGCGGCTTGAGCCAACGCGCCGCGGCTAACGCCGCCACCGCAACGCAACCAGACGCAAGCAATCGCCGCGCAGCAATGGCCGGTTCGATCGCCCAGAACCAGCTCAGTACACACCAAGCGGCCGCCGTAATGATGAGCGATCCCATCACTCCGCGCGCTCGCAGCAAATATCCACCGGGCCAGAGAACAGCGATCGCTCCGGTCACGCCCAGCAGAAGAATTGCCGCTTTTCGCACGGGATTTCCTTCCGCCGAAGCCTGCTCCATCACATCGCTGGTTTCGCTGAACTCTTCATAGCAAGAGATCATCCAATCGTGATTGCTCAATGCGAACAACAGGCACAGCACGCCGGCGACAATCGCAATCCTCCGTAGATTTACGCCTGCCGGCGCAGCTTCCACTACCGAGATCCCGTTGAGGATCGGTGAATCGGATGCGAAGGTGGAAATCCAAATATTCATTGCACGGAAGCGATCCAATCCGAGGACCGCGGCGAATTCGTAAACGATCTTCCGCTCACCGCGGTTGCACACACCTTTCGGTGCGGGCGTCAAAGCAATCGCTGATCTGGTATTTTCGGAATGCGTAAGTAAACAAGCCGATTTTCGCGACAGTCGTAGTGATGGTTCCGGCCACCACTGCCCACGCGGCGCCGACTACGCCTTGCTGCAAAATCCACGGAACGGCGGCGGTCAGCGTAACGGCTAAGCCACTCAACTGCGACCAAAACACAAAGTCCGGACGCTGCAAAGCCGTCAGGCCGCTTTCCATGCCCATGCCGAGCGCCGAAGCCAAGATATTGATCGCCAAGATGGCCACCACGAGCTGATTGCCGCTGAATTTCTGCCCGTAAATTCGCACTAACAGGTCGCCACCAGCAAACCACAGCAGCAGGGTAACCAAGCCAAGCAATCCGAAAAGGACCAAGGAAAATCGCCAGGTAAGCCGACGCAGCGCCGACAACCCCTCGCGCTGATAAACGTGAATGGCTTGTGGCCCCAGAAAATTATTCAGCCCGATCAAGATCGGATTCACCACCATCACGATGCTCATGCAGGCTGCAAAACGACCGGTGTCATCGGTACCCATCAGAAATGCCAAAAGCCAGGGCACTGTGTAGGCTGCTGCCAGCAAGGCGACTTGCGCGCCAAACGCCCATTTGCCAAATGACCAGTTCAATCGCAAATCGGCCAGCGCGTTTTTCCGGCTCGGCGCGAAATGGCTGCGCATGAAGAACCATGCCGCTCCACCAGCGATGCCGCAGGCAACCCCAATCGCGCCAAACGCAGTTCCGGCCGTCTGTGAGTCAGAGGCCCAAAGTGCCGTCAGTCCGCCAATTTGCATCAGACAGACACCGACATCCAGTGCCAGTACTGTCCGCAACCGCAGGTGAGCGAAGGCTACGCGGCGGATAAATTCTCGGATCAAGATGAATGGCAACATGACTGCAAGAATCCATTCCACGATGCCAAAACTCGCAGAGCCTGATCCGAACGCGATGCCAATCCCAGCGATTGTCAAGATCGATGTGATTAACCCCGACAGCGCCCACTGATGCACGAGCGCACTGCCTGCGTAAGCCGCACGCGCGTTTCGCTCCATGCGGTTGCCAAAAACAGTGTACGGCGACGATATCAGCGCGCCTTGGACGCAGGTCGCCAACAAGACGATGCTGAATCCCAATT